>JAJTDP010000022.1 GCA_021300455.1 Sediminibacterium sp.
TTTGTCTTGAATTTTCACTCTTCCATATTGCATCATGCCTTCTGATATATCAATGCCAGTAATTTTTTCGGGCTGAATTTGTCGGTATGCCATTAGGGCCATATCGGCCGTGCCCGTTGCAATATCTAATAAGTGCTTAATTTTTTTATCCTTCAAATGCGCGATGGCTTTTTTACGCCATCCTTGGTCAATACCTAGACTTAAAAATCGATTCAAAAAATCGTAGCGCTTTGCAATAGAATCAAACATACTGGCTACCTGTTCTTTCTTTTCGGCATTGCTTTGGCTATAAGGAACCACTTTATCATGTGCAAATTGACTCATGGCGCAAAGATATTGAATTTGTGCTGCTTTTTGGGTAGTGTAGTTCTTAACAAATACTTTTATCTTCGCAGAGCATGAAAGCACGTATTTATAAGTCTACAGGTAGTTGGTATTCGGTCAAATCCGAAGCGGGACTGTTTTATCAGGCCCGTATTAAGGGGGTGATTAAGTTAGACAATATTACCTCCACCAACCCCATTGCTGTGGGCGATTGGGTAGAATATGATATGGAAGATGAGGAGCGTGGAACGGTGATGATCTCAGAAATTCTTGACCGCAATAATTATGTAGCAAGGCAGTCGCCGCATAATAAAAGACAACAACATATTATTGCCTCTAATTTGGATCAATCTATTTTACTGGGTACTTTAAAATCACCTAAAACCTCTCAAGGTTTTATAGACCGCTTTTTAATTTCTTGTGAAGCCTTTCATATACCCGCTATTATTGTTTTTAATAAATCGGATATCTATGGTGAAAAAGAAATGCATACTTATGAGGAAATGAAAAAAATGTATGAAGCTATTGGCTATCAAGTATATTTAATCAGTGTGGAGAAAAAAGAAGGCTTAGATATTGTACAAAAATTACTCAAAAATAAAACCACACTTATTAGTGGACATAGTGGTGTAGGAAAGTCCTCGCTTATTAATTATTTATTTCCAGATTTAGATTTAAATACGCAAGAAGTAAGCGATTGGAGTGGAAAAGGTTTGCACACCACTACTTTTGCGCAAATGTATGACTTGCCTGAAGGGGGCGCTGTGATTGACACACCGGGCATGAGAGAATTAGGTTTAGTGAATTTAGAAAAAGAAGAATTAGCTCAATACTTTCCTGAAATGCGTGCCAAAATGAATGGTTGCCAATTTAACAACTGCCAACATATTAATGAACCGGGTTGTGCAGTAAAAGCAGCGGTGGAAAAAGGAATTATAACTGAAGCCCGCTTTTATAGTTATGTCGATTTATGGCATGGAATACAAGGGCCCCTTTATTAATTTCAGTATTAATTTTAATACTAGTCTTAGTAATTATTGTAGTCTTTATTTTTTCGCGTCGTTATAAGCCTCAAACCAACTTGAATATTTTACATAGTTATCGGCAATTCTGTTTATCTCACCTGTAATCATGGCTTCAGATACCATTTTTACTTTTTTGGCAGGCACACCCGCATAAATACTTCCTTCTTCTACAATGGTGCCTTCTAAAACCACGGCGCCTGCAGCAATAATGGAATTAGAATGTACCACGCATCCATCCATCACAATACTACCCATACCTATTAATACATTGTCGTGAATAGTGCAACCATGCACTAGTGCATTATGTCCAATAGAAACATTATTGCCAATAGTAGTGGGATGTTTTAAGTAGGTACAATGCACCACAGCGCCATCCTGCACATTTACCTTATTGCCCATTTTAATATAATGCACATCGCCTCTTAGAACAGCATTGAACCAAATGGAGCAGTCATTACCCATAGTGACATCTCCTACGATGGTGGCATTGGGTGCTATAAAACAATTTTCACCAAATTGAGGATCTTTCCCTTGTACAGTTAGTATGGTTGCCATAAAAATGCGACTTTTGTACTGCAATTTAATAGTTATTATGTCCAGTATGAATAATAGACAACTCTTTTTTCAACATTTAGCGCAAACCTCGGATAAGCCCATTGGTATCGAAGTGGCCTCTGCCAAAGGCATTTATATAATGGATGTGAATGGGAAAAAATTGGTGGATATGATTGCAGGATTTAGTGTTTGCAATATTGGCCATAGTCATCCCGATGTGATTCATGCTATTCAGCAGCAAGTTGAAAAATACATGCATGTAATTGTGTATGGAGAATTTATACAAGCACCACAAGTGCAGTATGCCAAAGCTTTAACAAGTTTACTTCCAGAAAATTTACAATCGGTTTATTTTACCAGTAGTGGGGCAGAAGCTGCAGAAGGTGCGATGAAACTCGCAAAGCGTGTAACGAAGAGAACCAAAATTATTTCTTTCAAAGGGGGTTATCATGGAAGTACACAAGGTGCATTAAGTATAATGGGAGATGAATATTTTAAAAATGCATTTCGTCCACTTCTTCCAGATACATTTCAATTAAGGTATAATAATTTTGAAGACCTTGAACAGATTGACTCTACGGTTGCTTGCGTGATAGTTGAACCTGTGCAAGCAGAATCTGGCATTACACCCGCAACTAAAGACTGGTTAGCAGCCATTGCTGAAAAATGTAAACAACATTGCGTATTATTTATTTTTGATGAGATACAATCGGGATTTGGAAGAACAGGATCTATGTTTGCTTTTGAACAATTAGGGGTGGCGCCCGATATATTATTAGTAGGCAAGGCCTTGGGCGGTGGGCTTCCACTAGGTGCTTTTATTAGTCATCCAAAAATGATGGGGCTTCTTACCGAAAGCCCTGTACTTGGCCATATCACTACCTTTGGGGGCAATCCCGTTTCATGTGCAGCAGGACATGCAGCCTTAAAAGTTTTACTAGCTTCAGGATGGATAAAGGAAGTAGAGGCGAAAGAAAATATTTTATTAAAAGAAATGACTCACCCAGCAATTATAAATAGAACCCATAAAGGTTTGTGGATGTCGCTTCAATTTGAATCAGACACGCTTACTAAAAAAATTGCGGCTACCTGTGTAGCAAATGGAATTATTACCGATTGGTTTTTATTTGCAGAAGATAAAATTAGAATTGCACCTCCCTTATGCATTACTGACTTAGAACTTTCAGCAGCCATTAAGAATATTCAATTAAGCATTGATCAAGCTATACAATAATTTTATAGCATAGCATTAGCAGTCTCCTGTTCTACAATATTTTCTATATAATGCTTCGTACTTAGGAATGATATGTTGAATATCAAAAAGTTTTGCTTCTTTCAAAGCATTCTGTTTGAAGGCTTTTAATTTAGTTTCATCTTTTAATAATTCAATGGCATTTTTACTCATGGCTTCTACATCACCCACAGGGGAAGTGTAACCAGTTACTCCATTAATATTAATTTCATTTAATCCACCTGCATCAGAGCTAATGACCACCGTACTTGCAGCCATGGCTTCCAGCGCAGCTAATCCAAAACTTTCATATTCAGAAGGCAATAAAAATACATCGCTCACTGCTAAAATTTCTTCCATTTGTTCTTGCTTACCTAAAAAACGAACATCAGCCTCTAGTCCGTATTGTCTAGTAAGGTCCTCGGCTAGTGGACGTTCAGGTCCATCGCCTACCATTAATAATTTGGAAGGTAGTGCAGCATGAATATTTTTAAATATATCCATTACATTATCGATACGCTTAATTTTTCTAAAGTTAGAAGCGTGAATAATGATTCTTTCATTGTGAGGGGCAATTACTTGTCTAAAAGCGGACACGGGCTTTTTATTATACCTATGAACATCTACAAAATTGTGAATGACTTCAATTTCTTTTTTAATATCAAAATGCTTATAAGTTTCTGCTTTTAAATTTTCAGATACAGCTGTGATACTATCACTTTCATTGATTGAAAAAGTAACTACTGGCTCGTAAGTTTTATCTTTACCTACTAAAGTAATATCTGTTCCGTGTAGTGTAGTAATGACAGGAACCGACCTGCCTGTTTTTTGTTTTACAATTTGTTTGGCTGTATAAGCAGCCGATGCATGCGGAATGGCATAATGTGCATGTATTAAATCTAAATCGTGGTTTAAAATTACATCTACCATGGTGCTGGCCAAGGCTAACTCATAAGGAGGGTAGTCAAACAATGGATAAGTAGGTACCCTTACTTCATGGTAAAATATATTGGCATGAAAACCATTTAATCTTACGGGTTGTTGGTAGGTAATAAAATGAATTTCATGACCTTTCTCAGCCAAGGCCTTACCTAATTCGGTAGCCAAAACACCACTTCCACCAAAGGTAGGATAGCAAACAATTCCAATCTTCATTTTAGTACTATTGATTATGCAAATAACAACTAATTATTCAATAAAGTTTAATTATATTTAAGAATTATATGAACGAAAAATTTACCATCATGCGTACCCTTGTTACCTTATTATTATGCTTGCCTATTATGGCTTCAGCACAAACCAATCAAGACAGTGTTAGTATTAAAAAATTAGCCGATGAAATCATGACCAATGGCAAGGCCTATGACTTACTTAGAGAGCTTACCAAAAATATTGGTGGTCGTTTAGCAGGTTCCCCTCAGCAACAAAATGCGGCTATTTGGGGTAAAAGAAATTTAGAGGCCATGCATCCAGATCAGGTTTTTATGCAGCCTTGTAAAACACCTAATTGGCAAAGAGGTGGCAATGATTTTGCTGCTATTGTAAGTGTCAATGGCAAAGCACAAAACGAACCCTTAGCAGCTTTAGCTTTGGGAAATTCTTTAGGCAGTAATGGATTAGTAGAAGCTGAACTATTAGCGGTTGCCAATTTTGATGAGCTAGAAAAAAGAAAAGACGAAGTGAAAGGGAAGATTGTATACTACCATAGTGTTTTTAATCCAACAAGAATTCAAACTTTTACGGCATACGGAGAATCAGGAATGTACCGCGGTTCAGGTGCAAGTCGCGCTGCTAAGTATGGTGCAGTGGGTGTGATGCTTCATTCATTAAGCACGGCTCCTGATAATGAGCCTCATACAGGAGGCATGCGTTACGACGAGTCTTTGCCGAAAATTCCTGCAGTAGCTTTAGGACCTAATGATGCTAAAGCACTTTGGGAAGCTGCGAAAACTTCGAAGATGCGTGTTCAAATGCAAACCTATGGTTTCTTCTTGCCAGATGCAGATGAGAATAATGTAGTAGCTGAATTAAAAGGTTCTCAATTTCCAGACGAGATAATTACTATTGGCGGCCACTTAGATAGCTGGGATGTAAATGAAGGAGCCCATGATGATGGTGCAGGTATTGTTCAAACAATGGAAATATTACGTGCGATGAAAGCAAGTAACTATGTTCCTAAACGCACTATTCGTTTTGTATTATTTGCCAACGAAGAGAATGGAGGAAAAGGAGGTGCTAAATATGCAGAACTAGCAAAGTTGAATAATGAAAAACATATTTTCGCATTAGAGAGTGATGCAGGTGGATTCACACCAAGATCAATTGGTATTAGTTGCAGTCCAGCACAATTCAAGAAATTTCAAACTTGGACTAGTTTATTAAAACCTTATGGAACTGAAATCACTGCTGGCGGCGGCGGTGCCGATATTGGCCCTTTAAAAACAGTAGTGAAGGATATAGTTTTATCTGGACTTAGTCCAGACAGCCAAAGATATTTTGATTTACACCATGCTAAATCAGATGTATTTGAAAATGTAAATAAGCGTGAATTACTTTTAGGTGCTGTGAATATGGCGGCGGTGGTTTACTTAATTGATCAGTACGGTGTAAATCCGTAAATAAAACTTATCGGCTAAGGTTCATAGAACGCTCTTTGTATAAGGTTCTGAAATAAGGGTCGCGTAAGTCTTTGATGAACCTGATGGCTTCACCGGTACTTTTCATCTCAGGTCCTAATTCTTTATTCACGCCAGGGAATTTATCAAAACTAAATACAGGCTCTTTAATTGCGTAGCCCTCTAGTTTTTTCTCCATGGTAAACTCAGTTAATTTATTGGCGCCTAACATTATCTTGGTAGCAATGTTTAAATAAGGTATCTGATAGGCTTTGGCAATAAATGGAGTGGTTCTAGATGCTCTTGGATTGGCTTCTATCACAAACACTTTACCATCTTTAATAGCAAATTGAATATTAATTAACCCTTTAATATTTAAAGCGCGTGCAATTTTCTCACTATAGAATTCCATCTTCTCCACTATCAGTGGCGTTAAATTGAAGGCAGGTAAAACTGCATTACTATCACCACTATGAATACCTGCTGGTTCAATATGTTCCATCACACCCATGATATGAAAAGTTTCACCATCAAAAATGGCATCTACTTCTGCTTCTTGACAACGATCTAAGAAATGATCGATTAATATTTT
The DNA here is from genome assembly GCA_021300455.1 of Sediminibacterium sp. Lineage (GTDB taxonomy): Bacteria > Bacteroidota > Bacteroidia > Chitinophagales > Chitinophagaceae > Sediminibacterium. The sequence continues at coordinate 6,343 of JAJTDP010000022.1, forward strand.
ATTATTAGGAATATGTTTTAAAATACTCACCACCGCCGTTTCTACTTCTGCATCATTAATTACAATGCGCATTCTTTGTCCACCAATCACATAACTAGGTCTTACTAATACTGGGTAACCTACTTTATTCGCCACCTCAATAGCTTCTTCTGCTGTATAGGCTGTTCCGTAATCGGGATAAGGAATATTTAATTCTTTTAGTAAATCGCTGAAACGACCTCTATCTTCTGCAATGTCTAAGCTATCAAATGAAGTACCAATTATTTTGATACCTCTTTCGCTTAAGCGCTTTGCTAATTTCAAAGCTGTCTGACCTCCTAATTGTACAATAACACCTTCTGGTTTTTCTAATTCAATAATTTCCCAAAGATGTTCCCAAAACACGGGTTCAAAATATAATTTATCTGCCATATCAAAATCGGTAGAAACTGTTTCTGGGTTACAGTTTACCATGATGGCTTCGTATCCTGATTCTTTAACGGCTAATAATCCATGTACACAACAATAATCAAATTCAATACCTTGTCCAATTCTATTGGGGCCACTGCCTAAAACAATAATTTTTTTCTTTTTCGTGGAAATAGATTCGTTAGAATTTAGCGTCTTGCTCATAGGTATTAAATTGGGCAAAAATACATCAGCGAAATCATTTCTACGAATTTTTATCCAAGGGTTTTCCACCAGCTTTTACCTTACTAGGCATAGCTCCTCCCAGCGGGTGGTATAGCGTTTACTGCGCCTTTCACTGCGCATTTTCCAGTTTTTTTGAGTGCCGCTAGTGCCAAATTTTAAGATATCGTTGCGGTAGGCGGCATTCATATTGTCTATAACATTCATGAGTTTCTTACGCCTCATGTCGCTAGGGGCCACAAACAAGTTGGTTTGTAGGCTATTATCGGGGACAAAGTCGCTTAATATCACCCCTGCTTTTTTATAAATCTCACCCTCTTCAAATAAACTTTTACCTAGGGCCACCACGGCTTTAATAATATCGGGGCTAATTTGGCTGGGGTTGTCTAGCAGGGTGAAGCCACTTACTTGCCTGCCCCTATGGTAGTATGCCTTGTCCAAATGAACAGGCGCTTTTTTGAGTAAAAAAACACTTACACCGCAAGCCGCACTATGTTGTCTTCTTAATTTTTCAGTGGCACGGGTGGCATAGGTAGCAAGTGCTTCTTCTATTTCCTGCCAATCACTTACTTCTCTTCCAAACATGCGGGTAGTAGCAATCATTTTTTTTTCGCTACGAGGTGCTTGCATGCCATGCGTTTTATGACCTTTTAATTCTCTTATTAATTTAATACCTGTTATGCCCCCTAAAAAACGTTTGCCCCAACTAAGGTCTTTGATACTAAGTGCAAAGGCTGTATGCACACCGTATATTTTTAATTTTTCACTATAGCTAAAACCAATACCCCAAATATCTTCCACCGGTGTTTCTTGTAATGCTTTTTGTATTTTTTGAGTGGTATTTAAAATAACAATACAGCCTGTTTTTATTTTATTTTTTTTGGCCAATCGGTTGGCTACTTTACTTAATACTTTATTAGGGCCTACACCAATAGACACAGAAATGCCTGTCCAACTTTCAATGGTGTTTTTAATGTTGATGCAAAAGGCTTCTAAAGCATCAGGCTCAATATGTGCTAAATCTAAGAAGGCTTCGTCTACTGAATACACTTCTACACAGCCCGGTGGCAGTAGCTGTCGCATGGTTTCCATCACGCGCCAACTAAGGTCTCCGTATAAATGATAGTTAGAAGAAAAGGCGTGTACTTTATTTTTTTCAATGAGTTCTTTCGCTTGAAAATAAGGAACAGCCATGGCAATGCCTAATTGTTTGGCTTCGTCGGAACGAGATACAATACAACCATCGTTATTACTTAATACCACAATAGGGGCTTGCCTGAGTTGTGGTTGAAAAAGCCTTTCACAAGAACAATAAAAACTATTACAATCTACAATGGCTTGCACAAAAAATTATTTTCAAGATGAATCATCCTACAAACTATGTATGACAAAACTCACAATGCCCCAAGTGCTATACTGTTCTAGTTGCGCCACTTGAATAATACCATATCTTTTATTTTCAGGAACCAGGCTAATGCTATTTTCTTGTATTTGTAGTCGGCGTACTAAAAATTCACCATTCAAAACAGCTACGACTACTTTGCCTGAACTAGCGGGCAAACTTCTGTCTACAATTAAAATATCGCCGATATGAATGCCGGCACCTAACATGGCATCGCTGTTAACGCGAAAGAAAAAAGTAGCGGGCTTATTGCGAATGAGTTGTTCGTTAAGGTCAATGCCTCTTTCCATAAAATCATCGGAGGCAGCCCCAAAGCCGGTGGCATTGGCCTGTATAATTTGACCCGATTGGTACTGCTTATTAATTTGCTGGGTGGCGATGCCTTCCCCTGGGTCTCTATCTATAAATGACATAAAACTAAATTTATTAGCAATATTAACTAAATATTTTAGTATTTACTACATTTATTTATACCCTTTTTTTCTGCTATTTATACCCTGTTTTGGAAGATTTATTTTCTGTAGGCGGTTTAACATCAGGACTTTATCAAGGCGGTTGGCGTATATTTAGGCTTGAAAAAGTGGTACTATGTCTAAATTTTATATCGATCCTATTATTAGCAGGGCCAAAACCATTGACACTTCTTTTTATTTAGAGCCTCAAATACTAGAAGCTTCTAAAGAAAAAATATTTGCCCCTAGCTGGCAGTATATTGGGCATACAGGAATGATTCCGAATGTAGGCGACGCGCATCCATTTAAATTATTGGAAAATTATATAAATGAACCCTTGGTACTTACAAGAGATACAAATAATCAAGTTCATTGTTTATCCAATGTTTGTACCCACCGAGGAAATTTAATGGTCTATGAACCTTGTTCAGCGCAAAAGCATCTGCGTTGTAAATACCATGGAAGGGCTTTTCATTTAGATGGAAAATTTATTTCTATGCCAGAGTTTACGGCTGTTGAAAATTTTATTCCAGAAAATAATCATTTACATGGATTGCCTTTATTTCAATGGGGTCCTTTATTATTTACACAATTAACCAAGGGACTCGGCCCCGAACTTTTTTTTCAAGAAATGCAAAAGCGTGTAGGCTGGTTGCCTATTGATGAATTAATTTTTGATGCAGCAAGATCGAATGATTATTATATTAAATCTAATTGGGCATTGTACTGTGAAAATTATTTAGAAGGTTTTCATATTCCTTTTGTACATCCAGGACTTAATGCTTTTTTAGATTTCAAAGATTATTCTACTGAACTTTTTACTTATGCAAGTTTGCAATTAGGGATTGCGAAAAATGATGAAAATTGTTTTGATATTCCTACAGGGCACCCCGATGCAGGTAAAAAAATAGCTGCTTATTATTTCTGGGTGTTTCCTAATATGATGTTTAATTTTTATCCTTGGGGATTGTCGGTGAATATTATAACACCTATTGATGCAGGTAATACCAAGGTAAGTTTTTTAAGTTTTGTATATGATGCAAGCAAGCTAAGCCAAGGTGCTGGAAGCGGCTTAGATACTGTAGAGCAGGAGGATGAAGAAATTGTACAGCATGTACAAGAAGGTATCCGTTCCCGTTTTTACCATTATGGAAGATATGCCACTTTGCGCGAACAAGGCACACATCATTTCCATAGCCTATTAGCCAATTTCTTGCAGCAATAAAATAGTATAGTTTATTAAATAAACTTCTAGCTTTTTATTTAACCCGGTGTACAAGTTTTTCAGGTTTTATGATTTATAAGCCATAATTAATTACTTTTAAAGGTCATTAAGAAGCAATTTTTTACCCCATGGAGGCTATTTTAAAGCATATTGAAAACCTATATAATACAATTCATCCCCATGCTTGGGATCGAATTCAGAAAATACCTCAAAGTGGGGGCGACCGCATCTATTTTCGAATTAGTCAAGGGGAGCAGTCCTGGATTGCGACCTATAATCTGAATATTAAGGAAAATCAAACTTTTATTTACTTCGCTGAACATTTTTATGAAAAGGGAATGCCCGTTCCTAAAATTTTAGCAGTGAATGAATCTTGTAATACTTATTTGCAAGAGGATGTAGGCGCAGTTTCTTTATTAGATGTTTTAGAAAAAGAAGGGAAAACAGATTCGGTATTTTTATTATTTCAAAAAAGTTTAACCGCCTTAGCTAAACTACAAATTGAAGGGGCCAAGGGTTTAGATTATTCTAAATGTTTAACCTCGAAGTATTTTGGTAAGCACTCTATTTTAACCGACTTACTATATTATAAATATTATTTCTTAGACACTTTACAATATCCTTATGATAAGCAAGCCTTAATTGATGAGTTTGAAATAGTAAGCGATCAGCTAGCGCTGAGTCATTTTGATAATTTTATGTTTCGCGATTTTCAGAGCAGAAATATTATGATACAAAATGGAGAAGTGTATTTTATAGACTTCCAAGGAGGCATGCAAGGCGGTCTGCCTTATGACGTGGCTTCCTTGTTGTGGCAAGCCAAGGCAGGACTATCCAATGAATGGAAAGAAAAATTATTAGATCATTATATTGCGGAATTACAAATATTATTACCAAGTCCTTTAGAAGCTGCAACATTTAAAAAGCAGTACAATGGTTTTGTGCTATTAAGATTATTACAAGTTTTAGGCGCTTATGGCTTTAGAGGTTTGTTTGAAAGAAAGGCACATTTTTTAAGTAGCATTCCTTTAGGCTTAGAGAATCTAAAAAGTTTTTTATCAACTTATACTTTAGACAAAGACACTCCTGTTTTTGCTTCTATCTTGAAGTGGATGGTAAGCGAAGAAGTCATTGAAAGATTTACACCACCCACAGCCAATGAGAGCACTCCTTTAGTTATTACTATTAATAGCTTTAGTTATAAAAAAGGCATTCCTTCGGATAGTTCTGAGAATGGCGGTGGCTTTGTGTTTGATATGCGTGGTATTTTAAATCCAGGAAGGATAGAAGAATATAAAAAACAATCGGGCTTAGACAAACCCGTTCAAGATTTTTTAGAACAAAGAACTAAAATGAACGGATTTTTAAATAGTGTATGGGATTTAATAGATATTACTGTAGAAGAGTATTTAAAAAGAGGATTTGTTTCACTACATATTAATTTTGGATGCACAGGGGGGCAACACCGCAGTGTATTTGCAGCAGAACAAACGGCAAGGCATCTTAGAAATAAATATAAGATCAAAGTATTGTTAGCACATACCAATAAAGAAAATTGGGTTAAATAATTGATTCTATGAGAGCCATGATTTTAGCAGCAGGATTAGGTACAAGGTTAAAACCCTTTACCGATTTTCATCCCAAGGCCCTGGCCGTGGTGAATGGAAAGTCTTTGCTGCAAAGAAATATAGAATACTTGCAAGCATTTGGTATCAATGAAGTAGTGGTGAATGTGCATCATTTTGCAGATCAAATTATGGAGGCGGTTGAAACGAATAAAGGCTGGGGAAGTACGGTGCATATTTCTGATGAAAGCAGTGAAGTGTTGGAAACGGGAGGAGGTGTACTTTTTGCAAAATCTTTTTTTGAAAAAGAAGAAAATTGGTTGGTGATGAACGCCGATATTTTAACCAATTTAGATATTGATAAATTAATAGCTGCAGATAAAGTATTATCCGAGGGTACTGAAAATTATATAGCTACTTTAGCAGTAACCAATAGAGTGTCTAGTAGAAACTTATTATTTACAACAGAGGGTAATTTAATAGGCTGGAGAAATAATACAACACGTGAAGAGAAGTGGGCAGGTGTAAATAACACAGCGCAGCCTGCAGGTATTCATTCTATTGCAAAAGCATTTAGTGGTATTCAAATATTACATGCTTGTTTTTACGCAAGTATTGATATGACGGGTAAGTTTTCACTAATTGATGCTTATTTACAAGCAGCCGCCAAGGGCACAATTGGTTATTACGACCATAGCGATAGTATTTTACTAGATGTAGGCAAGCCCGAAAATATTGAAAAGGCAGAAAGTCTATTTAAATAAGCGCCACAGAGGCCCTCTGAATACATTTAGGTAATAATACCACTACTGTCTCATAGAATATTATAGTTTAAAAATTTACTAATAAATAGCCCCGATTTAATATCTTTGTGAGATACAAATTCAGATGGGAAAAAACATATTAATTACAGGCGGGGCGGGCTTTATTGGATCACATGTAGTGCGTTTAATGGTGACCAAATACCCTCAATATCAAATCTTTAATTTAGATGCACTTACCTATGCAGGTAATTTGGAGAATTTAAAGGATATAGAAAAGGCTGCGAATTATAATTTTATAAAAGCCAATATTTTAGAGGCAGATGCTTTAAAAACTATTTTTGAAAAACATGCTATTACAGATGTCATTCATTTGGCGGCAGAGTCGCATGTAGACCGTTCTATAGTTTCTCCTTTAGATTTTGTGTATACCAATGTGATTGGCACGGTGAACTTATTAAATACAGCTAAAGAATATTGGAAGGGCGATTTGAGTTATGAAAAAGCGCATGATGGTTCTTGGGAGAAAAATCGCAATCATATTTTTTATCATGTCTCAACAGATGAAGTTTATGGAAGCCTAGGTAAGGAAGGGTTGTTTAAAGAAACCACTGCTTATGATCCTAACTCACCTTATTCAGCTAGTAAAGCGGCTAGCGATCATTTTGTACGCGCTTATGGTGAAACTTATCATCTACCTTATGTAGTTTCTAATTGTTCTAATAATTATGGACCCAATCATTTTCCAGAAAAATTAATTCCTTTATTCATTCATAATATTATCAATAAAAAAGCATTGCCTGTTTATGGCGATGGTTTATACACTCGTGATTGGCTTTATGTAATAGACCATGCCCGTGCCATTGATTTAATATTTCATGAAGGTAAAAATGGAGACACCTATAATATTGGCGGCTTTAATGAGTGGACCAATATTGACCTTGTGAAATTAATGTGTGCTCAAATGGATGTAAAATTAGCAAGAGCAGTAGGAGAAAGTGAAGCATTAATTACTTATGTGAAAGACAGACCAGGACATGATCGCAGGTATGCCATTGATGCCACTAAATTAAATAAAGAATTAGGCTGGAGCCCTTCAGTTACTTTTGAGCAAGGCTTAGCGGCTACCATTGATTGGTATTTGAATAATGGACCTTGGTTAGAAAATGTAACTAGTGGGAATTATCAAACCTATTATAAATCCATGTACTCAAATAGATAATGACAAACTATAATTAGATTAATGAAAATAGAAGCTACACCTTTAAAAGATTGTTTTATTATTCACGATACCGTGCATGGCGATGCGAGAGGTTATTTTATTGAGACATTTAATCTAAGAGATTTTAAAGCGGCCAGTGGTTTAGAAATTGATTTTGTGCAAGACAATCAATCTAGATCAAGCAAAGGCGTTTTAAGAGGTTTACATATGCAAAGAGGTGCTTCAGCACAAGCAAAGCTAGTAAGGGTTTTAGAAGGTGCGGTATTAGATGTAGTGGTAGATTTAAGAAAAGGTTCTCCTAGTTTTGGCCAGCATTTTACCATTGAATTGACTGCAGAGAATCATAAACAATTTTTTGTGCCTGCGGGCTTTGCCCATGGCTTTGTAGTATTAAGTGAATCGGCTACTTTCTTTTATAAGGTAGATAAGTTTTATGAGCCAGGTAATGAAGTAGGTATTATGTATAACGATAAGGATTTAAATATTGATTGGAGATTGCCAAGTTCGGAATTAATATTTTCTGAAAAAGATAAAACATTAGGAAGCTTTGCGGAATATGCAGCGAGTTTATAAAGTGCTAAAACGTAAACAATAAAAAATACTATGATTTGAGCACGCAAGTGCGAAAACATATACACAAACAAAAAATAAATTAATAGGTATATGAAGGGAATTATATTAGCAGGCGGATCAGGTACAAGGTTGTATCCTATTACCAAGGGTATCAGTAAGCAATTAATGCCTATCTATGATAAGCCCATGATTTATTATCCTTTGTCTGTATTGATGTTGGCGGGGATTAAAGAAGTATTGATTATCACTACACCTGAGGACAATGATCAATTTAAAAGATTGTTGGGTGATGGTGCTGAAATAGGTTGCAAATTTAGTTATGCAGTACAAGCTGTTCCCAACGGACTAGCACAAGCATTTGTGATTGGTGCCGATTTTATTGGCAAGGATAAAGTGTCTTTAGTTTTAGGAGACAATATTTTTTATGGTGCAGGTTTTAGTAAACTAGTACAGTCTTTTAACAATTTAGATGGCGCAGCGGTATTTGCTTACGAAGTAAATGATCCTGAGCGTTATGGTGTGGTAGAATTTGACGAAAACAACAATGCAATCTCATTAGAAGAAAAGCCAAAATCGCCTAAATCAAATTACGCGGTACCAGGTTTATATTTTTATGATAATACTGTGGTTGAAATTGCTAAGAATATTCCTGCCTCTCCAAGAGGGGAGTTTGAAATTACCGACGTGAACAAAGTATACTTAGAGCGTAAGCAATTACAAGTAGGTATTATGAATAGAGGTACCGCTTGGTTAGATACCGGTACTTTTGAATCCTTGGCCGATGCTTGTGAGTTTGTAAGAGTCATAGAGAAGCGTCAAAGTCAAAAAATAGGCTGTATTGAGGAAGTGGCCTTTAGAATGGGCTTTATTGATAAGGCACAATTGCTTGTTTTAGCCGATAAGTATGCTAAAAGTGGCTATGGGGAATACCTTAGACAGTTAAAAAAGTAGATTTTTCTAGTTTGTAGCATACATTTTCTGTTTTCTTAAACAAAAAATGAACAATTTTATAAATATGTTGTTCTTATTGTATGTCAACATATTCAATCAAGGATTTAGAGCAAGTTTCTGGGATCAAGGCCCACACCATTCGTATATGGGAGCAGCGCTATAAGTTTCTGCAACCTTCTCGTACTGAGACGAATATAAGAACCTATTCAGCCGTTGAATTAAAGATCATTTTAAACGTATCGTTTTTAAATAAATACGGTTTCAAGATTTCACATATTGACAAGATGAGTCCGGAGCAAATGGAGGAGAAAATTCTTACCATTAATCAGATGGACGCACAGAAGGAAAGGGTAGTGAACAATCTAATTAAGGACATGGTGTCATTGAATATGCCAGCCTTTGAACAACAATTAGATAATTATATTACACAAAAAGGAGTTGAAAAAACCATTGTGGAAATCATCTTTTCTTTTTTAGAAAGAGTGGGCATACTATGGATGACAAGTGGTATCAATCCAGCGCAGGAGCATCTTGCCACCAATATCTTAAGACAGAAAATTATTTATGGTATTGAAAAATTAACGCCAGTTACTAAATATACAAAGAGAGTAGTTTTATTCTTACCTGAAGCTGAGTACCATGAATTAGGTATTTTATATGTACATTTTTTATTAAAACAAAATGGCATTTACGTAGATTATTTAGGAACCAATATACCCATGGCCGACCTTGAATTTTTAGTAAGCAGAACAAAACCTGATTATCTATTTTGTCATATCACATCCCCTGCGAAAAAGTTTAAATTAGATAAGTTCCTAGATGGTTTATCTAAAATTAATAGAAGCTCTCCAGTAGTTTTATCAGGTCAAATTGTTCGTGATTTCAAGGGACAAGTCGCTTCCAATATCTCCATTAAGCGAAGTTTAGCTGAGACAATTCAGTTTCTGAATACTATCTAGCCTATCTATTTCGAAGTTTTACGATTAGTTCCTAATTCTTTACGACTAGCAAATCCAAACCATGGCTTTTCTCAAAATATTGGTAATCAGTATTTTAAATTTTTGAAAGCCAAAATAGGCCATGTTTAGGCTTTCAAATCAAAAATGTTTAACATTTATTTTAAAAAAATAAACAAAATTCTATCCTTTTAGCTATAATTATGTTTAGCTTTGATTTCTTAAAGTTAAACAGAACTATATGTCAAACGCTGAATTCACCCTACTACTTACTGAAAATGCCGATTTTCTAAAGCCCTTTGCTATTAATTTAACCAAGGATCATGAAACGGCTAAAGATCTATTTCAGGAAACCCTGTACAGAGCCTTGTCTAATAAAGACAAGTATAATGTAGGTACCAATATCAAAGCTTGGTTGTATACCATTATGCGTAATATTTTTATCAATGATTACCGTAAAAAAGCGAAACAGTCTGTAGTGTTGGATAATTCTCCCAACGATTTTTTAATTGATCAAACTAGAACAAAGGTTTTGAATGATGGCGTGACTAACCTAAATTTGAGAGAAGTGAAACAGCTTATCTATGACTTGCCTGAACTATTCAGAACGCCGTTCAATTTATATTTTGAAGGATATAAGTATAATGAAATTGCAGACGAATTAAATGAGCCCTTAGGTACTATTAAAAGTAGAATTCACTTTGCTCGAAAAATTTTAAAACAGAAAATTCAACGATACTAAACTATGTCCAACCCTTCTAAAAAAGCATTAGTGATTGGTGCTGGTTTTGCCGGCATGTCAGTAGCTACTTTTTTAGCAAAGAAAGGATGGTCAGTTTCTGTTATTGAAAAACATAATTTACCTGGTGGCCGTGCTAGAAAATTTGAAGCCCAAGGTTTTACATTTGATATGGGTCCAAGTTGGTATTGGATGCCCGATGTATTTGAAAGATATTTTGCAGCCTTTGGAAAAAAGGTTTCCGATTTTTACAAATTAAAAAGATTAGACCCCTCTTACCGCGTATACTTTGACCAAACGCATTGGGACATGCCTGCTAATTATACTGAATTAGCAGCCTTGTTAGAAAGCGTAGAACCCGGTGCTGCCAAGGCTTTAGACCAGTTCATGGAAGAAGCTAAATTCAAATATGATATTGGCGTGGGTAAACTTGTACATCAGCCAGGTATTTCTTTAAAAGAATTTATAGATATTGATTTAATCAAAGGCGTTTTTAAATTAGATGTATTTCAATCCATGAAAAAACATGTCGCTCGTTTTTTCAAACATCCCTATATTCAAACCTTAATGGAGTTTCCGGTTTTATTTTTAGGAGCACTCCCGCAAAATACACCTGCCTTATATAGTTTAATGAACTATGCCGATATTAAAGGAGGCACTTGGTATCCAGAATTTGGTATGTATAGTATTGTGCAAGCCATGTATGATACCGCCCTAGCGCAAGGTGTCACCTTTTATTTTGAAGAAGAAGCTTTACAAATTGAGGTATTGAATGGTGTGGCTACATCTTGTTTAACTAAATCAAGTGTAACAGGTGAGCAAAAACATTATGAATTTGATGTAATCATTGGGGCTGGCGACTATCATCATATTGAAACAAAACTATTAAGTCCAAAATATCAGTCTTATACAAATAGCTATTGGGACACGCGTACCATGGCACCTAGTTCATTACTTTATTATGTAGGCTTGAATAAAAAATTAACGGGCGTCACGCACCACTCTTTATTTTTTGA
>JAJTDP010000023.1 GCA_021300455.1 Sediminibacterium sp.
ATGTAAAGCGTATGCACCTGCTTCTCCTTTTATATTCAGCGCAATAAAACATATTTGAATATCTTTTGCCTTTTCTTTTTTAATGCGTCTAATTCTCTCCACTACAAATTTACAAGCTTCCTCAGGTGATTTACCTTGTCTCATTTGCTCTACTACTGCACTGGCGCCAGCCACACGAATGACGTCTTCACCTTGTCCAGTGCCAACTACCGCACCCACTTCATTGTCTACATATAAGCCTGCACCAATAACAGGGGAGTCACCTACACGACCTCTCATTTTAAAACCAGCACCACTGGTGGTACAACTACCACTTAAATTTCCAAAACTATCTAAAGCAATCATTCCAATGGTATCATGGTTCCATTCTCCATTGCTTAATTTAGGAGGCGCCATGAAAGATGGATCTAATTGACTAGTTGCTTGTTTTCTTTCAATATTAATTACAGGTTTATACTCCGAAGTTTTTAACCAATTTTCATAAGAGGTCTTTGCATCATTTGATAAGGTAGCTGGTTCTAATTGAAAGCCTTCTGAAATTGCAAATTGTTGAGCACCTTCACCCACTAGAAATACATGGGGTGTTTTTTCCATCACTCTTCTAGCCACTGATATGGGATGTTTAATGCGTTCTAAAAAGGCAACAGATCCACAATTAAATTCATGATCCATAATGGAAGCATCTAAGGTAACATGACCATCTCTATCGGGATTGCCGCTTAAACCTACACAGCAATTAATTTCATCTTCCGTTACTTTCACACCATTTTCCACAGCATCTAAAGCCTTTCCACCCGTTCCAATTATTTTCCAAGCGGCAAGGTTAGCGGCCAAGCCTGCATCCCATGTAGCAACCACTACTGGATTCACCACAGCATTCATTTTGGTAATTATATTCGAGCCGCCAGCAATTTCTTGTACTGTTTGAGGTATAAAGCCAGTGATGGTAAAACTTGAAATACCTAAACCACTTAGGTTCAAAAACTTTCGTCGATCCATGCTCATATACAATCATTTATATTAAGATCAAGGTACGAACAATGCGCATATTTTTTGTACTTTTAAGTATAAAATTTATATGCAAGAAATTTTTTCATTATATGGCTGGAAGGTAAATAGTTACGCACCCATCCATCAGGGCTTAATCAATAGTACTTATTCTATTCAAACCAATACTGGCAACTATATCTTACAATCCATTAATCATAATGTTTTCAAAAGCCCAACTGCAATTGATGAGAATATCAATGCTATTTCTAGCTACTTGCAAAAAAATAATCCTTCCTATTTATTCACCCATTTAGTACCCACATTAAATGGTGATACTTTAGTGAACTGGGAAGGTGGCTATTACAGGGCCTTTCATAAAGTAGAGGGCTATGCTTTAAGTGTTTTAGATAATGAAAACCAAGTGGAGCAGGCCGCAATGCAATTTGCTGGTTTTACTTCTGTGCTTAAAAATTTTGAAGCATCTCAACTAAAAGATACCCTTTCCGATTTTCATAATTTAAATTTAAGATACCATCAATTTTCAGAGGCGATTGTAAAAGGGAATGCCCAAAGAATTACTGAGACCAAAGCAGCCATTTCATTTTTAGTAGCTCATAAAAAGTATGTTGATATATACGCTGCATTTATTCATCATACCGATGTTAAAAAAAGAGTAACCCACCATGATACTAAAATAAGCAATGTATTATTTCAAAAAAATAACGGCATAGAAAAAGCCATTTGCGTAATTGATTTAGACACTGTAATGGCGGGCTATTTTATAAGTGATATAGGTGATATGTGCCGCACTTGTTTATGTAAAGTTTCAGAAGAAGAAAAAGATTTAAATAAAGTAGTGGTAGATGCCGCTAAGTGGAAGGCTCTTGAAAAAGGTTACTTGTATTTTATGCAAGATGAATTATCGTCATTTGAAAGGGACCATTTTTTCTATGGAGGACAATTTATGATTTACATGCAGGCCCTACGTTTTTTAACGGACCATTTAAACAATGATATATACTACGGCGCCAAGTATGAGGGCCAGAACTTAGTGCGCACGCTGAATCAAATACGATTATTAGAGCAGTATAATAAACTGAACTAGCTAGAATAAATTGAACAAGCTAGAATAAATAGAGTAGGGGTTAAGTCTTAATACTTTTTTGGAAATTAATACCCTTTATTCTTTTTAATAATCTTCATTCATTGCAAAATTATTCTTTCTATTTTTCCATTTACCTCTAGTAAAGTCTGGTATTAATTGCATCTGTCCATTCTCAGCAATCGATTTTTCAGAAAGCGGTGTAATGGCATACCAAGTAGCTAGGTCATATACATCTAATTCGAAAGGAACCTTTCTTTTAATACACTCAACAAAAGCATTCACTACAAAAAAGTCCATTCCACCATGACCAGCACCTTCTGCATCCGCCTCATATTTCTTCCATAATGGATGATCGTGCTGCTTTAAGTAGGCTTCTGGGTTTTCCCATCTATGCGCTTTCGGAGAAACGCCTTCTATATATATATGTCCTGCATTGAATTGCCCTGCACTAAAGTCCTGCCATAAACCCTGAACCCCTTGAACCCTGAAACCTAAATTATAAGGACGGGGTGAATTGGTGTCGTGGGTAAGTAGCATGGTCTCCCCATTAGCCGTTTGTAAGGTAGTGGTTACGATGTCTCCTAACTTAAATTTTAATTTCGCATTAGGGTGATTCTCACCGCCTTTAGGATGCTCAATTATATATTTATGTAAACCTCTTGCTTTAGTAGCAACCGATGACAACCTAGTTAAAAGATTCCCTCTATTAATATCTGTCATCATGGCTATAGGCCCTAAACCATGGGTTGGGTATAGCTCTCCGTTTCTATATAAGGAGTGGTTGGTACGCCAGGCAGCCTCACTGAAGCCTTTACCTTCTCCAAACTCAACACCAGTAGCACTATCAGAGGAATTAGGACTATTGAACTTCATCTCTCTTAAATCGTGTTCATAACCACCTTGTAAGTGTAATAATTCACCAAATAAGCCTTTTTTGACCATATTATAGACCGCCAATACATCTCTACGGTAACATACATTCTCTAAACACATCACTGGAATGCCTGCTTTTTCACTGGCATTGACAATATCCCAGCAATCAGATAACTTAATGGCGCCACATACTTCTACACCTGGAATAATACCATTTTTGATAGATTCTAAAGCTTGTGGAATATGCCATTCCCAAGGGGTAGCAATGATAACTGCATCAATATCATGTCTTTGTAATAAGTTTTTATAGTCTTCCTTGCCATTTTTGAACTCTATAGCAGCTGGTCTGCCGGCATCTTTAAGTATCTTTTGGGCATCGGCTAACATTCTAGGGTCTGGATCGGCAAAAGAGACAATAACAGTGTCTTTACGTTGGCAAAGCATCTCTAAATGGCTCTGACCTCTATAACCAGTACCTATAATACCTATACGTACTTTATCCATTTTAGCAGTTGATTGCGCCTTTATAAATTGTGGACTCAGGCCCAAAGCAATTGAAGATAATCCTGCATTTTGTACAAACTTTCTACGACTTAGATTCTTTGCCATTGTATTTTGAATTAGATGATTAATTAGATGATTAATTAGAAGATTAATTATATGATTATTGATATACAAAATACTAATTTATACTGAATAATAACTCGAATTAATTACCACTGTTTTGCTTATAGGCTAGACTTAAATCCTATACATTAACTGTATACTTTAATACGCTTAAGTACCAAGATCAGCTCTATCTAGACTCAACTATACTATATTTAATACTATTGATTCACAGCTCATTAACCCATTTGTTCCTATATTTTATGCTTATAATTAACATTATGTTAAATATATACTTATTAAATATGAGGCCTGCTATCTTTAAGTTTGAAACATATAAACCATAACTTTATAAAACTTTAAAAATCAGATAAATATATAGCATTATGAAAAAGACCATCTCCTGTTTAATTGCTTTAACCATCTTCTTTCAATTAAACAATCTAAATGCACAAACGAAAACTCAATCAGCAACTACCTATGTGGGCGATCAAAAAAATGGTCAACCCGATGGCATGGGTGTTTTAACGGATACTTCAGGTAATGTGTTTAAGGGCAACTTTAAAAAAGGTAAAAAAGAAGGTTATGGTGAATTAACCTATAAAACCGTATTTGACAAAGATAGCACCCTAGTTGGCTATTGGAAAAAAGACCAATTCGTTGGCTACTATGAATATCCCTTTAAAATTATTAGTAAGTCATATATGATAAGTAATGCTAGTATAACTGCTGAACCAGCTAATCCTAGTGGTAATATTATTGAAGTGACTGTTGAATCAGTTTCTGGCGGTTCTGCTACTTTATCCGGAGAAATGCCTAAACCTACCTTAACGGAATATATTTTTAATAAGGGGTCCTTCCAAGAGATGTTTCCTAGAACCAATCAACAAAAAAGAAATGTCTATCTTTTTCAAAATGTCATCTTCCCTATTCAAGCTGTTTTTAAATTTGGCGGTGAGGATATTACAGTAGATTTTAATGAAAAGAAAAACTATAAATTAGTGGTGGTGTTAAGAAATTAAATTAGGGCTTTACTTTAATGGCTAACATAAAAAAAGCCGTCCCCAATCATTTTATTTGGGACGGCTTTTTTATATTCATCAAATACTATAATTCTACTGATACTTATCGTGTAGTTGATCGTAAATATTGAATTTGGCATCTAATTCGTCATAGGCTTTTTGATCCTTTCCTCTTACTTTATCTCTTTTATAAGCATATAAAGTTGCTAAGAAATCAACCGATCTTAAGGCTACATTCTTTTCACTTCTTTCTAATTTCTCCTTGTCTTTGATAACATTGTACGCTTTATCAATCCACTCAATGGCCGCGTCAACATTCTCTTTTATAGGGGCTTCAAGGCTAGTATTTATTTTTCTCACAGAATCTATTTTGGCTTTATAAAATGCATCAAAAGCTGACTTCTTTTTTGGATCCTTGGGAGCTACTGGTTTAGTGGAATTGATGGTTTGAAGCGCTTTTATATTAACAGATACTTTTTCATCTAAAACAGCGTATGCATTATAATGACTAATGCCTGCGTTAAATGCAGCGGCATAGTTTTTAGTATTCATAGTGTAAGCCTTTTTATAGGCTTCTGAAGCTTTCGAGGTGTATTTATCTGCATTATCTTGACTAACGCCTTCTGCACTTTTTCCAGCCATAAACATATCGCCAAACATTTGACACTCTAGTTCTGATATAGTTCCACCAGCTACTAATTTATCAAACATAGCCACTTTCTCATCAATGCTTAAGTTCTTGTCGATAAAGTCTGTACCATACTCAACCCAGCTTTCATTAGGATAAGCTGCAGCAGACAATGCTAAGTAAGTATCAAATTGAGCTTTATCTTTTTTATCAATTAATTGAATTAATAAGTACCTGTATACATCTACTAATTCTGGAGTTGCTACTTTATTATCAACTAATCTTTTATAATAAAATATAGTTTCCTCTAAATTACCCGCATTTTGACTTGAATAGCCTGCATATATTAAAGCAGTCGTATCAAATTTTTGTTTAGAAGATGCCCAACCTTGACTAAATATGATATCGCTATATTTTACCACATCTATGAAATATTCAGCAGCGCCCTTCCAAGCTTTTACATTAAAACTATCTACACCACCTTTGAAGCTTTTACTATAGATATCAAAGAAAGGCTCTTGTCCATTGTCTTTGGCTAATTGTAAACTAGGTTCAGCCTTCATATACTCCTCTAATGCTTTCCTTGTTTCATTATAAGCATTTGGATATTTTACAGCTTCCTTATTATAAGCGCTATAAATTTTAGACTTCCAATAATAAGCTGCTGCTGTGCCTACTAAGTTTGCTTTTTTAGTAAGTATTTTGTCGTAATCAGCTTTTGCATCGTCGGTTCTACCTAACAAAAGATTTGTTTTTACTTTATCAAAATCTTGTGCTTGCACTGTATGCATTGCCAACATAATGGTTAAAACACTCATTAATTTTTTCATAGATCTATTTTTATTATGAATTATTGCCTGCTAAAGTTATAGTTAAAATTCTATTTTGTTTATGGATTTGTGTTGATTGGTTTTTATTCAACGACTGGTGTTTCAGGATTATCTGTTGGCTCTATACCCTCTTCCAAATCTGCTGCAGACTCGTCTTGTTCTTCAATCTTAGAGGTAGCGGCAATTTCATCGCCCTCATCTAAACGAATTAAAGTAACGCCTTGCGTTGCACGACCTGCTTCACGAATATCAGAAATTTTAGTTCTAATCGTTACACCCGACTTACAAGTGATAATTAAATCTTCTTTTTCAAGTACATCCATTAAGCCCACTAGACTACCCGTTTTCTCGGTAACATTTATGGTTTTAACACCTTTGCCACCACGGTTGGTAATTCTGTATTCTTCAATAGCGGTTCTCTTTCCAAAACCTTGTTGACTTACCACCAGTATAGTACGGTCTTTATCATCTTTGTGTACACAAACTAAACCTACCACTTCATCGTTCTCATTGTCTACTTCAATACCCGCTACTCCAATGGCTCCACGACCTGTTGGGCGTACTTTCTCCTCTGGGAAACGAATAGCCCTACCCGACTTCACGGCCATCATAACTTCATTATTACCATCGGTTAAACGCGCTGCTAATAATTCATCGCCTTCATTAATGGTAATGGCATTTACACCACTAACTCTTGGACGACTGAAATCTTCTAAACAAGTTTTCTTAATAATTCCACGCTTAGTACATAGTATGATGAAATGATTTTGTACATAGTCTTTGTCATCCAACTTACGCACTTCAATAATAGCTTTTACTTTATCATCCGGTGGTATTTGAATTAAGTTTTGTACTGCACGGCCCTTACTTGTTTTTTCTCCTTCTGGAATTTCATACACACGCAACCAGAAACATCTTCCTTTTTCAGTGAAAAATAACATGGTATCATGTGTAGAAGCTATAAATAAATGCTCTACATAATCTTCCTCTCTTGTTTTGGTTCCCATGGCACCGCGACCACCTCTTTTTTGTTGACGGTATTCAGAAACAGCCGTTCTTTTAATATAGCCTAAATGAGAAATAGTAATCACTACATCTTCCTCTTCAATTAAATCTTCCAACTTCATTTCATCGGCTAAATATTGAATCTCTGTTTTACGCGCATCGCCAAACTTTTCTTTTACTTCTAGTAATTCAGTTTTAATTAATTCAAAACGTAAATGCTCGCTACCTAATAATTCATTTAACGATTTTATAATTTGCATTAAGTGTTCAAATTCTTCCTTGATTTTCTCACGCTCCATGCCTGTTAAACGTTGTAATCTCAATTCCAATATGGCTTTCGCTTGAATATCAGAAATACCCCATCCAGCATTCATCAAACTTTCTTTAGCTGCTTCTGGGTTAGCCGAACTACGAATTAAACGAATGACTTCATCTAAATGGTCTAAGGCAATTAAATAACCTTCTAAAATATGTGCACGCTCCTGTGCTTTTCTTAATTCAAATTTCGCACGACGAATAACCACTTCCATTCTAAACTCAATAAACTCACTAATTAAATCGCGTAAGTTTAAAATTTTAGGACGGCCCTTACTTAAGGCTACATTGTTAATACCGTAGCTTGTTTGTAATTCAGTGAATTTATATAATTGATTGATGATTACTTGCGCCACTGCATCTTTGCGAAGCTCAATAACAATACGTGTTCCTTCACGCTTATTACTTTCGTTGTTTACATGCGTGATACCATCAATGGTTTTATCTACTACTAATTGACCAATGCGGTCTGTTAAATTATCTCTATTAACTTGGTAAGGAATTTCGTTGATGACTATTAATTCACGACCATTCGCTTTCGTTTCAACATTACATTTTCCACGAAGCACTACTCTACCACGACCAGTCATTAAACCTTGTTTCACGCCTTCCATTCCATAGATCACACCACCCGTTGGAAAATCGGGCGCTTTTACAAACTGTATTAATTCTTCAATAGTAATATCTCTGTTATCGATGTAGGCAATACAACCATCTACTACTTCATTTAAATTATGAGGAAGCATATTGGTAGCCATACCTACCGCAATACCTGAAGAACCATTTACTAATAATTGAGGGATACGTGATGGTAAGACAGAGGGCGCAGATAAACTATCGTCAAAATTTAATTGAAAATCGACTGTGTCTTTTTCCAAATCGTCCAACATGGCTTCTGAAATCTTCTGCAATCTTGCTTCTGTATAACGCATTGCAGCGGGCGGGTCACCATCTTGGTTTCCGAAGTTACCCTGACCATCTACTAAAGTGTAACGCATAGTCCACTCCTGTGCCATACGAACCAGTGTATCGTAAATGGCAGTATCACCATGTGGGTGAAACTTACCCATTACTTCTCCTACTATACGAGCCGATTTTTTATACGCCTTATTGCTATTGTTACCCAATTCACTCATCGCATATAAAACCCTGCGGTGAACCGGTTTAAAACCATCCCTTACATCAGGTAATGCACGACCTACTATCACCGACATAGAATAGTCGATATAAGAGGTTTTCATTTGCTCTTCGATATTAATCCTTATGACGCGGTCATTATCTTGGGTAGCTTCTGCACCTAAATTTTCATTGATATTATCTTCCATAATGTTTATTTCTTTATACCAAAAATGAGTGGTTTTTTAAGCCCATTTTGAGTGTATACGAAGATAACTTTTAAGGCCCTTTTTTGCTATTTTTACCCCTTAAATTTTGCGTTCTTTTATCCACAGTTGTGGGTAAGAATTACTAACTTTAAAGCTCGGATTTTTAATGACTTATACCCACTAAAATGAACCCTGAAATTCTTGTAATTGGAGCTGGTAAATCGGCCACTGTTTTAATACAGTATTTGCAAACCAAAGCAGTTGAAAACAACTGGTATATTGTCTTAGCAGATGGAAATGCAGCTGTGGCTAATTCTAAGTGGAATAATGCCCCTAATGGACATGCTGTAGGAATTGATATAGAAAACAAGGAAAACAGGGAAGCCTTGATCAAGAAAGCCACTGTGGTGGTTTCCATGTTACCTCCTAGTTTACATTTTTTGGTGGCCCAGGATTGTGTACATTATGGTATACCCCTTTTCACTGCATCTTATGTTGACGATAATATGAAATCAATGGCTGCTGCCATTGAGCAAAAGCAAATTTTAGTATTATGTGAAATGGGCTTAGATCCCGGTATAGACCATATGAGTGCCATGGAGCTTATTCATTCCATTCAAGACAAAGGAGGAAAAATTACTGGGTTTAAATCGCATTGTGGTGGCTTAATTGCCCCTGAAAGCGATAACAACCCTTGGCATTATAAAATTAGCTGGAATGCCAATAATATTATACTAGCTGGAAAATCGGGTGCCTTGTATTTGGAGCAAGGACAAGAAAAAAACCTTGGCTATGATAAGTTGTTTGAAAATGCACCTAGTGTTGAACTGCCGAGTATAGGAAAGCTTTCTTATTATCCGAATAGAAATTCTCTATCATACATAAATACCTATAGTTTAGATAAAGTGCAGAATTTTATCAGAACTACATTAAGACATCCTCATTTTTTTCTAGGATGGAATGCCATTGTGCAATTAGGTTTAACAGATGAGTCTGTAATTCACATAAAAGAAAACACAAGCATTAAAGATTGGATACAAAATCATTTACAAACGCATCAATTTGAAAATAAATATGCTGCTTTTTTAAATAATGATATTATTAAAAATCAATTTGAGTATATAGGCTTTAATAGCGAAACCCCTATTCCTGCTCAGTATAAGACAAGTGCGGCTATTTTGCAATGGATACTTGAAAATAAATGGAAACTAGCCCCCACCGATAAAGATATGGTGGTCATGATGCACGAAATTGAATATGAATTAGATGCTAAAAAATATTTAGTGCAAAGTTCACTAGTGCAAAAAGGAAAAAATGCAACAGAAACCGCCATGGCTACTACGGTGGGTTTACCCTTAGCCATGGGAGTTTGTGCTTATTTAAAAGGGGAAATTAAAATTACAGGATTATATATTCCAATCCACCCATCTATTTATAAACCTATTTTAAAAAGTTTAAAAGAGGAAGGCATTGTATTTGAAGAAATCACAACAGAAATTAAATAGTGGAGCTTTCGGTAGTCTTGGTTTGATCCCACTCATAGTCTAATTGTCTTTTCTCTAAACTAGCCGCTACTACTTTAATAGTGACTTTATCGCCCATATTAAATTTGCGGCCCGATCTCATACCCACTAAGGCATAATCCGATTCTACTAATCTGAAGTCGTCGAATTTAGATAAAGAAACTACACTCACAAGTCCCTCACATTTATGTTCAATGGTTTCTACCCAGAATCCAAAGCTTGATACACCACTAATGATGCCCTCAAAACTATGGCCTAAATAATCACGCATAAATTCAACCTGCTTGTATTTATTAGCGGCTCTTTCCGATTCCATCGCAGCACGTTCTCTTTCACTGCAATGCACACATTTTTGTTCTAATTCAGCATCGTTGATAGGATGCTCCATTAATACCGATTGCACAATACGGTGTACTAAAATATCGGGGTACCTTCTAATAGGTGAAGTAAAATGACAATAGTATTCAAAACCTAAACCATAGTGTCCAATATTATCACTGGTATACACCGCCTTGGCCATGGTTCTAATGCCTAGTTGCTCTAGTACATGCTGCTCTGGTTTTCCTTTGGCAGCAATCATTAAAGCGTTGAAGCTATGCGCAATTTGCGTAGGCGTAGAAATATCAAAAGGATAGCCATGTTTTTTTGCAAATACTATAAAGGGCGATAATTTTTCTTCATTAGGTTGATCATGCACACGATAAGGGAATGGCAGGGTTTCATTTTTAATCTTTACCTGACCCATTTTTTGTGCAATGAGTTGATTGGCTTTCAACATCAACTCTTCAATTAATTGATGAGACTCTTTACTTTCTTTTATAGTAATACCTGTGGGCTTCCCTTTTTCATCTAAAGTAAAGCGTACTTCTTGTGAAGAGAAATTAATGGCTCCATTATTAAATCTTGCTTTTCTTAATTTTTGCGTCCAGTCTAATAACCATAAAATTTCATTGGAATGATCCCCTACTTTAGTATCAATAATTTCTTGAACCTGCTCGTAAGTAAATCTTCTATCGGAATGTATAATAGTTTTACCAAACCAAGTACCCACTATTTTACCATCTGCATCTACTTCAAAGCAGGCAGAAAAAGTAAATTTATCTTCATTCGGTCTTAATGAACATAGTTCGTTGGATATACGTTCAGGAAGCATTGGATACACTCTGTCTGGTAAATACACTGAAGTAGCTCTTTCATAAGCTTCTTTATCAACGGCAGTTCCTGGTTGTACGAAATGACTTACATCGGCAATATGCACTCCTATTTCTAAATGGCCATTAGCTAATGTTTGATAAGAGATAGCGTCATCAAAATCCTTGGCATCTACTGGGTCAATAGTAAAAGTAAGTACTTTTCTATAGTCTTTTCTTTTAGCTAGTTCTGTAGCATCAATTTTATCTGATAAGGATCTTGCAAAGGCATTCACTTCATCACTGAAGGATAAAGAAAATCCAGCTTCGGCTACAATAGACTGCATGGCTAAATCATTCTCCTGTTCAGGAGTAAATATTCTTAAAACTTCTCCTTCTGGTTTTCTAGAGGACTTCTCCCACTTCGTTAATTGAACAATAACCCTGTCTTTGTCCTTTGCCCCATTTAATTTTCCCATAGGAATAAAAATATCTGGCATAGGTGTTACCGTACTTGGAATAAAAAAAGCAACTCTTTCTTTTACCTGCATCGTGCCTGCAAAGGAGACTTGTTTTCTTTTTAATACTTCTAATATTTTACCTTCTTTCTTTCCTGAAGCTTGTCTAATTTTTGTGATTTTAACACTTACTTCATCGCCTTTCAAGGCAGTGTTAAAATCGTTTGGATAAACCAATATATCGTTTTCCAAACCTGATACCATTACAAAACCCATACCCGATTTAGCAATATCTAGCACCCCCTTATAAGAGGTAACAATATGTGTATGCTTTGTCGTTGTCTTTTTTGTTTTCTTTTCGTTCTTTCTAGTTCCCATTTATTTTTTTGTAAAATTGTGCAACATAATTTTTAACAAGTTCATTAAAAATAGTCTCCGCTTCAAATAAAAATTTTGGCTTTATAGGCAATACATACAATGGAAGGGAATGAAGCTCTTCCGTATATTTTACCAGTCTTACAGCATCTTTTTCTGTTGTTAATATTAGTTTGCTTTTTGATTGAATATCATCTAATTTTTCTTTTATTTCTTGTAAGTCTTCAATAGAGAAAATATGATGATCGTTATAACTTAATTGATAATACGTATTGGTGTTTTCATGTAAATAATTTTTTAAAGGTAAGGGGTTGGCTATTCCACATACCAGTAATACTTCGTCTCTCATAGTTAAAACCCATTGATCCGAAGGGTTATAAATATGATAAGGTGTTCCATAAGCAATACTTGTAAAAAACAAACTTTGGTGCAAAGCAGGATCTATTTTTTCTGTAATTTCTACTTTTTCTTCCAAACTTAAGTTCGCTGGACATTTGGTAACAATAATAACATCTGCTCTTCCAGCCGATTTTCTATCGTCTCTTAAATCTCCTGTGGGAATAAAAAAATCGTCACAAAACAAATTGTCATACTCTGTTAACAAAATATTAAATCCTGCATTAATTTCTCGGTGCTGAAAAGCATCATCCAAAATAATGGCCTCTACTTTTGGTACATCTTGAATTAACTGAGCGACTGCTTCAATGCGTCTTTCTCCTACCGATACTGCTACATTCGGAAATTTTAAATGAAACTGCATCGGTTCATCTCCAATTTCTAATGCAGTTGAAGCATCGTTGGCTAAGGCATAACCTTTTGTTTTTCTTTTATACCCTCTACTTAAAGTAGCTATTTTATATTCTTCAGATAGGATGGAAAGCAGATGTTCTACCATCGGCGATTTACCGGTCCCTCCCATAGATAAATTACCAATGCAGATGAGGGGAACATTAAATGAAGTTGATTTGAGATACTGCTTAGCATACATCCAATTTCTTACAAAAACAATCCAACCATAGATAAGTGCAAATGGTAAAAGTAAAACTCTAAAGGATTTTAAAAATACATTGTTAAAATTCATAACTATTCCAAGGCGTAATACAATGGGTTAAAGGTACATCAAATTCATGGGTATCCTCAATATTTGAAAGGGGCTCAAAATAGCAAACCCCTATTCTAGGTCTGTGTTTAGGATAGTTTTCAAAGTATTTATCATAAAAGCCTTTCCCATAACCTATTCGGTGCCCTCTAAGATCAAAGCCAATTAAGGGCACAATGACTGCATCAATGGAATTGGGTTCTACCAATTCAGTACTTATGGGTTCTGCAATACCCCAATCATTGAATTTAATTTCTTCTGATTCTTTATAAAAGTTAATGTTTACATTAACTGTATTAACTACTGGATAAACTATTTGTATACCCGGAATCATTAGTTTTAAGAAACGGGAAAATAATAAGCTATTGGGCTCGTTATGGTTTTCAAGTGGATAAAAATTAGCCACTGTATGTAGATTCGAGAAGTCTAATTTTTGAAATTGTATAAGTAGAAGGTCATCCCATTTAAGACAATCACTTGGCGTTAAATTTTTTCTTTTGGCTAATAATTCTTTTCTAGCAACTGACTTTAACATAGAATGCGTTTTAACTATTCGAAAAAACTAAATACAGTTGCGCCATAATTACGCTGAAAGGTAAAACCTGCAAAACTTTCATAATTATTACGAGGCGTGTGTTCTAATATAAAATAGCCTTCTGGAGAAATTAATTTTCTCTCTACAATAATTTTAGGCAAGTCGTCAATGGTGGTTAAGGCATAAGGCGGTCCTGCAAAAATAAAATCGAATTGCTGGGTGCAAGTATTTAAATATTGAAATACATCCATACGCAGTAATTGCGCATTCTCTATTTTTAGCGTTTCAATATTTTGTTTAATAAAATCTAGCATTTGATTGTCCTTCTCCACAATAGTTAAAGCACTTGCCCCTCTTGAAGCTAATTCATAACTAATGCATCCTGTGCCCCCGAATAAATCTAAAGTACTGGCGCCGTCTAAATTAATCCTGCTTTGCAATATATTAAAAAGCCCTTCTTTCGCTACATCGGTGGTGGGCCTTGTATGAGGCATATTAGCCGGAGGACTAATTCTTCTACCTCCATATTTGCCTGATATAATTCTCATTAAAAAATAAAATAAGATGAATAAGCATTAGGCACTTGCTCAATCTGAATGATTTGCTTGGCTGCAAAATAAGGCGCCGTTTTAGTGATGAAGTTATGCTTGCCTTCTTCATAGCCCCATACTTTTAATAAAAATGTATTGGTATCAATACCTGCATTGATACAGCTATTGAGTAAAGTATAAATATTCTGATCTTCTGCTTCTAAGGGA
Source organism: Sediminibacterium sp. (assembly GCA_021300455.1). Lineage (GTDB taxonomy): Bacteria > Bacteroidota > Bacteroidia > Chitinophagales > Chitinophagaceae > Sediminibacterium. Next base: position 14,578 of record JAJTDP010000023.1, read on the forward strand.
TAATAATTTAAAAGCTTGGTAATACCCTTTTCCACAATGTATATAATAAAGCAGTCTTCAAAAATTCTCACCTGCACTTCAGTATCAACTGCATTATCTAGGAAATAACTAGTATAATGCTGCCATTTACCGGAAGGAAAATACCTAGTTAGAATTGCAGATAATTCATCGGGTATACCATAAATTAAAAAATGTTTATCCCCTACTGAGCTGGTATAAATTTCTTCCTCTAATTTACGACCATGAATTAATTCCAATTCATGTGCCGCTGACAGTAGATTGTCTTTAGTATCGGTTTGAGAGAGTATGAGCCTATTACTATTAATGACAAGAAATATATTTTTATAGTAGTTCTGAATAAGGCTTGAATTATTTTGTAAGTAAGCTAATAAGGGGCTCCAAGTAGTGGCTTCTTCGGTTTGTTCAAAATGCTCAATAGAGACAAACTCATTTTTTACGATATGCTTTATAACAAAAACAATACTCGTTTTATTAACTACAATATATAAGTTTTCTACCTTATCATTAGCAGTGCTTTCTAATTTCCCATAAAACCCTATTTTCTTATTGGCCATATTGCTAATTCTTATGCAATGATATAAAAAAAGAGGCAGTTCTTTGCTAAAACTAATTGTAGATTTGCAAATATATGAGCATCAGTCCATCTACCCCTTCATTACAGGTTACCGTAAGCAGTAAGCAAATTCTGTCTATTTCTTTGCCTATTGCTTTAGCCATTATGGTACCTCAAGTGAACTTCGTTATTAATAATATATTCTTAGGGGCATTAAGTTCAGAGGCATTGGCCATTGGAGGTATCATTGGGGTCTATTATTTAATTTTTGGGGTAATGGGTCAGGGCTTAAATAATGGCTTACAAGCACTTATTTCTCGCAGGGCTGGTGAAAATAGAATTGATGAAATTGGGGTCTTGTTTTCTCAAGGTGTCATCATTTCCTTATTCTTATCAGTAGTAGGTATATTATTTACCTATTTTGTTGCCCCTAGTATTTTTCATACTGTACTGCACGATGCAAGAAGAGCCGAAATTGTTATTGAATTTTTAAAAATTAGAATCTGGGGTATCCCCTTTTTGTTTATTTATCAAATGCGTAATGCACTTCTTGTTGGCACCAATCAAAGTAAATTTTTAATTATTGGAACTGCTACTGAAGCCCTATTTAATATCTTTTTTGATTACAGTTTAATATTTGGTCATTTTGGTTTTGCGGCCATGGGTTTAAATGGAGCAGCCTATGCATCCGTTATATCTGAAGTGATGGGACTATTTGTGATATACTTAGTCATTCACTATCAAAAAATTGGTGCCCGCTTTGAACTATTCAAAAGCTTTTCAGTTGAGTGGGACTATATAAAATTAATATTAGTGCAGTCTTCTCCTATTATGATGCAGTATATGATAAGCATAATAAGCTGGGAATACTTTTATATCTTAATAGAACATAGAGGTGAGCAGTCCTTAGCCGTATCCAATGCCATGCGCAATATATTCGGATTTTTTGGAAGCTTTACCTGGGCCTTTGCAGCAACTTCTAATACCATGGTGAGTAATATTATTGGACAAGGCATGCAGGATAAAGTCATTCCTTTAATTAATAAAATAGTTAAATGGAGTGTGGGGTTTGCTTTAATGGTATGTTTAATCTTAAATGTATTTGCAGAACCTTTTTTATCTATTTATGGTCAGGGAGAAGGTTTTATGCAAGAAGGTATTCCGGTATTAAGAGTAGTATCTTTTGCCTTAATACTTATGTCTATTGCTACTATTTGGTTGAACGCTGTTACTGGAACGGGTCAATCTAAAATTAATTTAGCTATTGAGTTTCTAGCCATTATAATTTACATTATATATGCTTATTTAACTATTGAGTATTTCCAATTTCCTATTACTATTGGCTGGGTTTGTGAAATTATTTATTGGATTTCTTTACTAGTGCCTTCTTATTTATATATACATTCCATGAGATGGAAGAATAAGAAAATCTAGCCTCTCGATTTTTCTATTGAAACCGATGCAGTTCCTTCAAATTCAGCAATAGGTAAGTGCTGTTTAGTAATTTTAACCATTACTTTTTCGGCCATTACTTCTGTATTTAAAATATCATCAGCCATATTCCCCACCAAGGTTTCTAGTAAAGGCGTTGGTATAGCCATCCATTTTTTGATGAGTGCATATACATGCACATAATCAATGGTCTGCTCTAATTGGTTAATGCTTGATTGCTTCGGCGTGAAATCAATGAGTACATCTACTATATAAGTATTGCCTAATTTTTTTTCTTCAGCATATAACCCATGATAGCCAAAGAATACTAATTTATCTAAACTAATTCTCATATAGGGAGCGCTATACATTAATGTCCTTTTGATGGTAAATAACGCTCAGCATCAAGAGCTGCCATACAACCACTTCCTGCTGCAGTTACTGCTTGACGGTAGTTTTTATCTTGTACATCGCCCGATGCAAATACACCTTCCACATTGGTTTTAGTAGTACCAGGTTCTGTAAGAATATATCCGGTTTCATCCATGGTAACATAGTCTTTGAAAATTCCGCTATTAGGTGAGTGACCAATAGCTACAAAAAACGCACTCACTGGAATTTCTTGCTTGGTATTTGTTTTGGTATTTATAATACGCACGCCTTCCACTTTCTTTTCTCCTAAAATTTCATCGGTCTCTGTATTAAAATAGATTTTAATATTCGGTGTGTTCATCACTCTATCCTGCATTACTTTAGAAGCACGCATGGCATCTTTTCGCACGAACATATGCACCGTAGTACACATCTTTGATAAATAATGTGCTTCTTCTGCTGCAGTATCTCCCGCACCTACAATGGCTACTTCTTTTCCTTTAAAAAAGAATCCATCACAAACAGCGCAAGCACTTACTCCAAAACCATTTAATCTTTCTTCACTTGGAATGCCTAACCATTTTGCACTGGCACCTGTTGATATAATCACCGCGTCGGCTTCAATTAATTTTTCATCATCAATCCATACTTTTTTGACGTCTCCGCTAAAATCAACCTTTGTAGCTAAACCATAACGAATATCGGTACCCATTCGAGCTGCTTGTTTTTCAAAATGCACCATCATTTCAGGGCCTTGAATACCATCTGGATAACCAGTTTCATGTTGGCACGCGCTGCATAAATAGCCGCCGTGTAGCCTGCAGGTCCTGAACCTATAATTAAAATGCTTACTTTTTCTGTTTCCATAACTTGTATATTATCTTCTTTAATACTTATTCAAAATTCTATTTTATCCTATTTAATCCTCTTACTTTCTTTATTATCAAATCATCAACAAAATATTGGCTAAAAAAAAGCCCCATCAAATCCTTAGACTGAAGGGGCTTAATAATATGTTTTACTACTAGCCCAAATAAGCCTTTAGTGCGTTGCTATATCTTGCTTTTTGTAAACGCTTAATAGCACGCTCTTTAATTTGTCTTATTCTTTCCTTCGTTAAATCGTATTTAATACCAATTTGCTCAATAGTAACGCCGTTCTCTCCATCTAAACCAAAATACGCGTTAACTATCTCTGCCTCTCTAGGACTCAATGACTTAAGAACCCGACGAATTTCCTCTCTTAAAGAATCTTTCATCACATCTTCGTCTGTTTCATCTCCGCCTTTTAATAAATCTCCCATAGCTACATCCTCAGCTTCATGCACGGGTGCATCTAAAGAAGTATGACGGGTATTTGATTGGAAGATATTGTTGATTTCGGTCTCAGACATTTCCAATATTCCTGCTAATTCCTCGGTAGATGGCTCACGCTCATGTTCTTGCTCAAAAGCCATATAGGCTTTGTTGGCTTTATTATAAGTACCAATTTTGTTCTGTGGTAAACGCACTAAACGACCTTGCTCCGCTAAAGCTTGCAAAATAGATTGACGTATCCACCAAACAGCATAAGAAATAAATTTAAAACCCTTTGTTTCATCAAAACGTTGTGCTGCCTTGATTAAGCCTAGGTTTCCTTCATTGATTAAATCAGATAAAGACAAACCTTGGTGTTGGTATTGTTTAGCAACAGATACCACGAAACGTAAGTTGGCTTGGACTAATTTGTCCAAAGCGCGTTGATCACCCATTTTAATGCGTTGCGCTAAAGTGGTTTCCTCTTCAGGATTGATCATTGAAATCTTAGAAATCTCTTGTAAGTACTTTTCAACCGCTTGAGAATCTCTGTTGGTAATCTGTGTAGCAATTTTAAGCTGCCTCATGCAAAGAATTTATTTAAATGTATAACGTTGAAATGTCTAAAAAAGTTGTGCTAGACAAAAGTTAATATAAGGATAATTAAACGAATGTCAGTCGGCAAAGGTAGGTTTTTGGGATTAATTTTGCAAATATTGATTATAAAGGATTTATGCACATTTTTTAGCCCAAAATGGGGTCAATTTGGAAAAATTTATAAGGATAATCACCCCTCGAGAATTATCTTCGCTGCATGATTGATTTTAGATCCGATACCGTAACCCTTCCCAGCCCTGCTATGTTAGCCTATATGCAGTCTGCTCCAGTGGGTGATGATGTATTCGGCGAAGACCCTAGCATCAATGCCTTGGAGGCCAAAACAGCTGACCTATTTGGGATGGAAGCAGGTCTATTTTGTCCAAGCGGCACGATGACCAACCAACTAGCTATTAAAACCCATACCCAGGCGGGCGACGAGGTCATTTGTGAGGAATTATCCCATATTTATCAATACGAAGGCGGAGGAATTGCCTCTAATTCGGGGGCATCGGTTAAATTACTACGTGGAAACCGAGGCAGAATTACAGCCGAACAGGTTTTAGCCGCCATTCACCCAGATGATGTCCACAAGCCTATTTCTAAGTTAGTGAGCTTAGAAAATACCTGCAACAGAGGTGGAGGTGCTTGTTATGATTTTTCAGAAATAGAAGCCATTCAAAAAGTAGCTAAGTCCAATGGCTTAGGCTTACACTTAGATGGAGCGAGAATATTCAATGCCATAGTGCATAAAAAAGAAGACCCAAAACAATATGGAAAAGTATTTGATTCTATTTCTATTTGTTTAAGCAAAGGATTAGGTGCACCTGTAGGAAGTGTATTATTAGGATCTGCCCCCTTTATAAAAAAAGCAAGACGTTGGCGTAAAGTATTTGGAGGCGGTATGCGTCAAGCAGGTTCATTAGCCGCTGCCGGCATTTATGCATTAGATAATCATATTGAAAGATTAAAAGAGGATCATGCAAAGGCTTTAGAAATTAAAAACGCTTTATTGAAGAAAGATTTTGTAAAAGAAATTTTTGAAGTAGAAACCAATATAGTGATTGCACATATTGAGGGGAAATACAATGCCACTCAATTAGCAGCTGCTTTAAAAGAAAAAAATATTTTAGTCATTGCCATGACACCTGCACTTATTCGTTTTGTAGTTCATTTAGATATTACGAATGAGATGCTAGCTAGCACATTAGAAACGATTGAGAAATTATAAAAGAGAAATAATAAACATGTTAGAAAGAATAAACCCAACATCCACACAGGCCTGGTTCGTATTAAAAAAGCATTTTGAGGAAGAGATGAACCGTAAGCAAATGAAAGATTTATTTGCAGCAGATCCAACTAGATTTGAGCAATACTCTATTTCCACACCTGAACTTTTATTTGATTACTCAAAAAATATTATCACAGAAAAAACAGTACAACTACTTTTACAGTTGGCTAAAGAATGTGGTTTAGAAAAAGCCATTAAAGCACAGTTTGAGGGCAATGCTATTAATGAAACAGAGAACAGAGCGGTCTTGCATACAGCCCTTCGTAATTTTACGGATACAAGTATTTTAGTGGATGGAGTAAACATTCTTCCTGAAATTAAAAAAGTGCAGCAGCAAATGAAAACTTTTTGCGATGCCATACATAGTGGAGCACATAAAGGATATACAGGAAAGAAAATTAAGACTATTGTTAATATTGGTATTGGCGGATCTGACCTTGGCCCTGTCATGGTAACAGAAGCTTTAAAGCCTTATTGGGTAGAAGGTATTCAAGTTTATTTTGTAAGCAATGTAGACGGTACACATATTGCAGAAACTTTGAAAAAACTTAATGCAGAAGAAACTTTATTTTTAATTGCTTCTAAAACATTTACCACTCAAGAAACCATGACCAATGCCCATACGGCAAGAACTTGGTTTGTAGAAAAGACTGGAGATGAAAAACATATTGCTACACATTTTGTGGCTTTAAGTACAAATGAAAAAGCAGTGAATGCATTTGGTATTGATAGTAAGAATATGTTTGAGTTCTGGGATTGGGTAGGTGGAAGATATTCTTTATGGAGTGCCATTGGATTATCTATTGCTTTAACTATTGGCTATGATCATTTCGAAGCTTTATTAAAAGGTGCACATGATGCCGATAAACACTTTGCATCTGAAAAGTTTGAAAATAATATTCCTGTGGTGATGGCTTTACTAGGTATTTGGTATACAAATTTCTTTGATGCACAATCGGAAGCCATCCTACCCTATGACCAATACTTACACCGCTTTGCTGCATATTTCCAACAAGGCAATATGGAAAGTAATGGTAAATATATTGACCGCAATGGCACCGCTGTGAATTATAGCACAGGCCCTGTTATTTGGGGAGAACCTGGAACGAATGGTCAACATGCATTTTATCAATTAATACACCAAGGTACTTTAGTGATTCCATGTGATTTTATAGCACCTGCTATTAGCCATAATCCTATGGGCGACCATCATGATAAATTATTAAGTAATTATTTTGCGCAAACAGAAGCTTTGTTGAATGGAAAAACAAATGCGGAGGTGGTAGCAGAATTAACTGCTAGTAAAAAAACAGAAAAAGAAATTGAGTTTCTTACTCCATTTAAAGTTTTTGCTGGCAATAAACCTACTAATTCTTTTTTAGTCAAGAAAATGACACCTTCTACTTTAGGTTATTTAATTGCTTTGTATGAACATAAAATATTTACACAAGGTGTTATTTGGAATATATTTAGTTATGACCAATGGGGTGTAGAATTAGGTAAGCAACTTGCCAATAAAATTTTACCTGAATTAGAAAATAACGAACCAGTGAATAGCCATGATAGTTCAACCAATGGATTAATGAACCAATATAAAAATTGGAAAAAACAAGCTTAGTGTCAGAAGCCATTCAAATAAGAAATATTGAACCCTCTGATAATGTAGCCATTGCTGCAGTGATTAGAGCAGCGCTTACAGAGTTTGGTGCCAATAAACCAGGCACTGTTTATTTTGATCCTAGTATCGACCAATTATATGAATTATTCAAAGCCCCTGGTTCTGTCTATTATGTAGCAGAACAAAATGGAATTATATTAGGAGGTTGTGGTATTTTTCCTACCGATGGCTTACCTGAAAAAACTTGCGAGCTTGTTAAATTATATTTAGATAAAAATGCAAGAGGCACAGGTCTTGGAAAAAAATTACTTTTAAAAGCAATGGACTGGGCCAAAGTAAATGGGTATGAACAGGTGTATTTAGAATCGATGCCTGAGCTATCTAAAGCTGTAAGTATTTATGAAAAGGTGGGCTTTGAAAAATTAAACCAAGCCTTAGGCAATAGTGGCCACTGTGGTTGTGATATATGGATGCTTAAAAAGTTGTAATTACTTACCATTTATCTACTTCTTCCCCACTTAAATTATCTCCTTCACTTGCTTTAGTATCTCTAGCTTCTAAAGGTTTTTTCTCTGTAATTTCAATGGGATCTTTATCGTCATTAACCTCTTCAATTACTGGACTAGGTTTTGCTTCAGGTGCTGAAGCTTGAAGATGTTGTTCTTGAGAAGGTGCTTTATAAGCATTGGCTGAAGTTCCTGCATTTGCATCATTAGACTCAAATGTTGTTACTCTTGGATCAGACAAAGAAGGTGTTACTCCCGCATCAGGCGCATACGCGCCTTCTTCTTCGTGATTAAACGCATCAAAATCAAAATCGGGCATTAATTCTGTTTTAACAAAATCAATAGCTTCGGTAATGGCTTTGATAAATTTATTAAAGTCTTCTTTGTAAATAAATACTTTATGGCGGTCATAACCATTATTATCAAAACGCTTTCTGCTTTCTGTAATGGTTAAAAAATAATCGTTACTACGCGTAGCTCTTACATCAAAGAAATAAGTTCTTCTCTTTCCAGCACGCACACGGGTACTATAGACACTCTCAATTTTTCGGTCATTGTTGTTTTCGTAATTCTCCTGTTCCATATTCCTTTACTATTATTAATCTTAAAAATATAAAATGTTATTGAAAAAGTGAAATTTTCAGGTTAAATTAATGTTGCTCTTGGGTTTGTTGAACCTTATATAATTCAGCATAAAGGCCATTTTTAGCTAATAGACTATCGTGTGTACCCATTTCAGCTATTTTGCCATCCTCTAGGTAAATAATAAGGTCGAATTGAAAACTATAAAAAATGCGGTGCGTAATAAAAAGAGCCGTTTTGTTTTGAATATAGCTTTTTAAATTAGACAAAATAATCTGTTCTGTATTGGCATCTACCTTTAAAAGGGCACGCGCAATGGCTACTCTTTGCTTTTGTCCACCACTTAAAGTGGTACCCCTTTCTCCTACCAGGGTTTCAAATTTATTCGGCAGGTTATTAATTTCATTTAATACATGGGCCGTTTGAGTGGCAAGTAATAAATCCTCTTTCGTAAAACTTGCATCAACCCCAAAACGAATATTATTTTCAATAGAATCGCTGAATAAAAAAACATCTTGTTGCACATAACCAATTTCTTTTCTCAGTTGTTGGGTATTCATATTATTTACATTCACTCCATCAATACTAATGCTACCTGTATTGGTTTCATACATTCTAGCAATCAATTGAGCCATAGAAGTTTTACCTGAACCTGTTTTACCCAATATTAAAACCTTCTGTCCTGCTTTAATTTTTAAATCAAAATTACTCAATGCGTGTATACCAGAATGCGGATATACGAATCCAACATTATTAAATTCTATATTTCCTTCTAAAGGAGGCACGATGCTCGTATTTTTTGTAGAAATTACAGGCACGATGGATAAAAATTCATTTAATCTTTTTTGAGAAGCTGCTGCACGTTGTATCATACTTGCAGTCCAACCAATTGCACTTACTGGGAAAGTAAGCATGTTAATATAGATTACGAACTCTATTACAGTACCTACTTTTCTTGGATCTTGCAAGGCTTCTAAGCCTCCTAAATAAATAGTTAATAAAGTACTAATGCCTATCATCAAGGCCATGGTAGGTGCATAAAAGGCTTCCACTTTAGCTAGGCTTACTGCATTTTTACGATAGAGCTCACTATTGGTTTTAAAAAAACCTAACATGGCTTTTTCTTGCACAAAAGATTTGATGACTCTAATACCAGAATAAGATTCTTGTGCATTGGTGGTTAAATCTGAAAGTTGCCCCTGGATTTCTTCACTCTTCTTATTAATAATACTATTGACAAAATAAATAGTAATGGCTAGTATTGGAAGTGGTGCAAGTACATATAAACTAAGGCGAACATCTTTACTAAACATATTGTATAAGCAAAAACCAATCAAAGACACCAAGTTTATCAAATACATTAAGGATGGGCCTGTATACATTCTTACCCTACTAACATCTTCAGTGATACGACTCATTAAGTCTCCTGTGCTATGGGTCTTATAAAATTCAGTATCTAATTTTTGATAATGGGCATAAACCTGATTTTTTTGATCAAATTCTATATGCCTACTCATAACAATTATAGTTTGACGCATAAAAAACATAAAAATGCTTCTTACAATGGCCAAAACTAAAATAGTGACGCTACAAAAGGTAATTAACCAAGCAAAACTAAAATTGTTGCTAGTACTTAAATTACTAATCCAGTTTACAATAAATTCATTGTATAAGGAAGGGGCTGGTTTACCCCCAGGAAGTTTAGCCTGAACCAACCCCACCACATATCCGGTAATTTGGGGGGCCAAAACGGCAAGATAATTGGTCGCAATGACTAGTAGAATCCCGGTAAAAAACCGAAACCTATACTTCCAAAAAAACACATTCAGTGCCGACAATTCTTTCACCTAGACCATTTTTGTAAAGATACATGGTAGTCAATAAATTAGCGCATTTGTTTAAGCCCAATTAATGCAAGTATTTTTTGCATAATTGGGTTTCCCTTCCTACATTTGCCGCGGAGAGTTGGCAGAGCGGTCGAATGCGGCAGTCTTGAAAACTGTTGACTGTAACAGGTCCTGGGGTTCGAATCCCTAACTCTCCGCAGAATGAACAAAAAAAGGGGCTAAAAGCCCCTTTTTTAATGCCCAAAAGCGAAATTTGTATTACTTACAATACTGCGCAATAAACTTATCTATATCTGGATAATTTTTCTTTTTAGCCGCTTGTAAAGGTCCACAAGCATCACTATTTTTTCCCATGGCTACAAGTGACATGGCTTTAAAAAATTCCGACTTACCTGTATTATTATTTGCAAAAGTAGCGGCCTTATCAAAATAAGGAATGCTTTTTTCAAAATTCTTATTCGTATAATAACATATAGCTACATTTTCATAATGTGTGTAATTATTAGGCTCAATCGTACTTGCCTTTATATACATATTAGCTGCTTGCGTATATTTTCCTTTTGCAAATAGCTTTCCTCCGTCTGTAGAATATTGATTCGTGAAAACAGTTTGTCCGCTACCTTGACTTCCCAATACTCCTCTAGCTAAGAGGTTTTTAGCATTCAAAAGTGGCACTGTATCTTTTGGAAAATGAATATAAGCGCTATCTAAGATATTAATCATGTTTTTATCGGCCCCGCCCTTCACTTCATACATGGCCATTAAATATTGATTCACGGCCTCACCCCCATCTCTATACTTCTTATAAACTTTATATATCTTATTAATCTCTACAGTATCTTTTTTCTTAGCAGCCGCATACAATGCATTTTTATAATAAGAAGTAGCCCTAGGCCAGTTGTAAAAAGCACGATAAGCATAAAAAGCAGTACTATCGAAATTCTGCTGAGCAGAGAATATAGCTGTTTTAATAAAGTCGTTATAATGTAGGGCAGGATTTACATCATCACTTTCTTTCAATAAGCGCATCGACTCCTCGTACATTTTATCTCTAAAATAATACCTAGCCACCAAGGCTTTAATAGGAAGTGTAGAGGTAGATAAATTTGGGAACATAGGAAAGGCATCTTTCACTTCGTCTAATGCCATCTTAGGATCGGCATCAATTTCACCCATTACATATTTTTGCACTTTCAAGGACTCGTACACTTGTTTGTTGATGAAAATGGAACCACCAATTAATAAAAATCCAATAATAATATAGGCAGGTAAAACAAACTTAAATGGTTTGGCTTTTTTAGCTGGGTCCTTTTGAATTAAATATGCAGGAGCAAATAATAAGGCAACAGAAACAGTTAGCATGGTCTGCATAGAAGTTCTTTCTGTAGGGAAATTCAAAAATGCATCAATAAAATAACAGGCAACTGCCATAAAACTAATGGTGGTGAAAAGGCGATAGTCTTTATACTTTTCTTTAAACCAAACTTGAAAGGTAAAAATAAATGCTATTATAAATAAGCCTAAATATGCTAGGCCACCTACAATACCTAAATCGGCAGCAGCTTCTAAAAAATCGTTGTGTGAGTGATAAGGTACAAATAAGTCATTAGTGAATTCTTTTTCATAAGGGATAGAAGCTAATTTCCAATTCCCATAACCATCTCCTATAAAAGGGTGTTTCAAAAAATAATCTATAGCACCTTCCCATAAATGCAAACGACCGGAAGAAGCTTGGTTATTTAATTGAATGGATTGAATTCGATCTGTTACAGCACCACTAGAAGAGGCTTCATTAATATTACTTAAAGCTAAATTTGAAAAGAAAAAGGCAAATATAACGGGTACTAAAAAATAAGCTATAGAAATAATTGAGCTTTTTATATTTTCTTTTTTTCTAAAATATAAAGTAGTGGCAGCAAATATTATCATAATTCCTAAGAGCGAAACGAATGTAGATCTTGCAATTAAAATAAAAATTGAAAATGCACCCACAAATAGGGTAATTACCCCAAATATTTTACCAAATATTTTTGTATTCAATATTAGATATAAGCAAAATGGAAACTTAATAATTAAACTAGCTGCCATTACGTTTTTATTACCATTATTTCCAGTTGCATTATTGGGGTTAAATGAACCTAGTTCAGAATCTATTGCTTCTTTAAATGTTCTCATCACATAAAAAGCATCAAAAAATAGAACTATAGTAATTAATATAGCTAGGGGTAAATAGTAGTTCTTAATGTCTTTTTTATATAATAAAATGGAGAGATTTGTAAAAATAAAAAAGGTACTTGCTAATCTTGCCAAACAGACAATGGCCTCAATGGCATTCATAGCATAGCTTATGGAAATGAGTGCCCAAATAAAATAAAAAGTATATAAGAGTGTAAATTGATGACTGAATACAGCTGAAATGGCTTCAGCATATATTTTTCTATTAAAAAGAATATAGCCAAGTACCACCAAATCCACAATACTAGTATACAACCACTGCGCACCCATTACATCGGCGCCCCCTAAATCGGGAATAAAGTGAACTGCTAAATAAATAGCAGAGAAAAACAAGAGTATATAATCGGCGCCTTTTTTCATATATTAAAATTAGTATATTAATTGGATTTATTTAACCCGAACCTTCATTACTACTTTTTTAATGGGCCCTTCCCCTATCATGGGCGCATGCACATCTTCTGGGAAATAAATACTAAACATACCAGCCTGCAAATCAAAAAATAGTGTAGGTGCATCGGCATAAAATAGTACATCTTTTTCTTGACTGTATTCACCCTTGGGAGACGAGCAACTGGTTCTAGCTCTCCAACCAACAGTTTCTTTGCCTTTTAAAACAATTTGAATATCTATATATGTATTATGGCATTCAAAACCCGCCAACGACTCTTCTTTAGGCATACAGTTCCCCTCCATTATAATAGCCTTGATATCTTCCCCGTCTACCAGTACCGTGCCAGGCTCTGCAATTAATAAATTGTTAGTTATTATATAGTCAATAGCCTTGGCAAAACGCGGATGCAAATTGGCGTACTTATTTAATTCACTTAATTTATCTATTACCATGGTACTAAATTTTGGCGGTTATTATTAGTTAGTTATATTTTTTATTACTAAAAACAATTACCTCTTTATTTTTATTTCTTTTTAATCTCTTCAATTTTCTCCACTACCATTAAATCCTCCAAATCTATATTCATTGGAAGCTGACCTATTTTCACAATGGCTCTTTTACCTTTAAAGCCTATCACTTCTCCTACCTGATAATTCTTTTTTAATTTCACCATGGCACCTACTATAATAGGTTGCTTGGTTTCTTTATACTGTTTGTCTACTTTTTTAGCCAATTTATTAATAACAATCGAATCATTTTTCTTAAAAAGTAAATTGTATAAATTCTTCATCACCTCTTCCTTCTTATCTGACTTTTTCCAGTCCAGTGCTATTTGCTTCATTTTTCGCTCCATGTCTTTCAAGTATGCAAACTTCTCTTCTGAAACCCTATTCTGTTCTTTTAAAATTTCAATTTGTTGAATATGCTTTTCTTTATGAAGTACTTTATCTAACTCTAGTTTTAAGCTATCATTTTCTTTTAACTTCTTATGCAATTCTTTTCTTTCCTGTTGAACTAATTGTAAATCCTGTTCGGTTCTATTTAATAATTTATCTAATTCAAAATGATGGCCGTCAACTAATTTTCTAGCTCGATTAATTAAATTTTTAGGTAGACCAATTCTTTCTGCAATAGCGAATGTATAAGAACTACCAGGCTTACCTATGACTAATTGATACTTTGGTTCAAGCTTTACTTCATCAAACTGCATGGCTCCATTAATAATACCCTTATTATGATTGGCCATTACTTTTAAATTCAAATAATGAGTGGTTACAATACCTTGCGCATGCCTATTCGATAATTCTTCTAATATTACTTCCGCAAAGGCTCCGCCTAAATGCGGATCACTACCACTTCCAAGTTCATCAATAAAAAACAAAGTTTTACCATTGGCATTTTCTATAAAATGCTTCATGTGTAATAAATGACTGGAATATGTACTTAATTCAAAGGCTAGATTTTGTGTATCTCCGAGTTGAATAAATAATTGCTTGTAAATACCCATTTGTGAAGTAGCACTCATAGGTACAAGTAATCCACTTTGTAGCATGACTTGGTTTAAGCCCAAGGTTTTCATCGACACCGTCTTACCTCCTGCATTAGGTCCACTTATAATTAATATACGCGCTTCATCGTCCAATTCTAAATTAACAGGTATGGTTTTCTTACCCGATGTCTTATTATATATATA
>JAJTDP010000003.1 GCA_021300455.1 Sediminibacterium sp.
GGAGATAATGTAGGTGATGTGGCAGGTATGGGTGCCGATTTATTCGGTTCATATGTTGCTACCGTTTTAGCTACAATGGTATTAGGACAAGAAGTAACTGCAGTGGGTGGTGGTAAATTAGTAGATGCCTTTGATGGTTTATCTCCAATTTTATTACCTATGATGATTGCAGGTGTAGGTATATTATTATCAATTATTGGAACTTTATTTGTAAGAATAAGTGAGAATGCTGGTTTAAATACAGCAACAGTTCAAAAAGCATTGAACATGGGTAACTATGGTTCTATGATTTTAACAGCTATAGCTTGTTATTTTTTAGTAGGTTATATTCTTCCTGAAAACATGGCACTTCGTGGTATTGAGTTTACAAGAAATGGTGTGATTGGTGCCATAGCGGTGGGTTTAATCGTAGGTACTTTAATGAGTATCATTACAGAATATTATACTGCTATGGGTAAGCGTCCAGTAATGAGTATTATTAAACAATCAAGCACAGGACATGCAACCAATATTATTGGTGGATTAGCAATAGGTATGGAATCTACTTTCATGCCAATTATTGTATTAGCTGCAGGTATATTCGGAGCTTCTTATTGCGCAGGTTTATATGGAGTAGCGATTGCTGCTGCAGGTATGATGGCAACAACGGCTATGCAATTAGCGATTGATGCTTTTGGTCCTATCGCAGATAACGCTGGTGGTATTGCAGAGATGAGTGAACTACCTGCTGAAGTGCGTGAGAAAACAGATATTTTAGATGCGGTGGGAAACACTACTGCTGCAAGCGGTAAAGGTTTTGCCATTGCTTCTGCTGCATTAACTTCATTAGCATTGTTTGCTGCCTTCGTAGGTGTGGCGATGCCAGACAATCAACATATTGATATTTATAAAGCCGATGTATTAGCTGCTTTATTTGTAGGTGGAATGATTCCATTTATATTCTCTTCATTAGCTATTCGCGCTGTAGGTGAAGCGGCAATGGCCATGGTTGAAGAGGTTCGTCGTCAGTTCCGCACTATTCCAGGTATTATGGAAGGTACAGGTAAGCCTGAATATGAAAAATGTGTGGCTATCTCTACTGAAGCTTCTTTAAAGAAGATGATGTTACCAGGTGCTATCACCATCATCTCTCCTATTTTAATTGGATTTACAATGGGCCCAGAAGCCTTAGGTGGTTTCTTAGCAGGTGCTACAGTAAGTGGTGTATTGATGGGTATATTCCAAAACAATGCAGGTGGTGCTTGGGATAATGCTAAAAAATCTTTTGAAAAAGGTGTTGAAATTAATGGTGAGATGTTCTATAAAAAATCTGAACCACATAAGGCTTCTGTAACAGGAGATACAGTGGGTGATCCATTTAAAGATACATCTGGCCCTTCAATGAATATCTTGATCAAGTTGATGTCAATTGTTTCATTGGTGATTGCGCCAAGTTTAGCACAATTGCATCCAACGAAAGCAATGGAGACAAAATCTCAAACTGTTGAAATTTCAGTGATAAGAACTGATACTGCAGCAGATGCTAAAATTATGAATGATACTGCAACCACTGTAACTATCTCTGCGAATACTAAAACATTATTACAAGCATTGCAAGAAGAAGGTATTGCTCCAATTGACAATGTTAAGATTCAGATCTTAGATGGTAAGATTACAGTGAATGGCAAGGCCTTAACTGCAGAGCAGAATGCTAAATTCTCCTCTTATCTTAAGACTAATAATAAAAAATAAAGTTAAAAGAGTTTACGATTAAGACTCCTAATTTATAGTTTTAAAGCCTAGGATTTAAAAAATTAACAAAATCCCTCCGATATTTTCGGGGGGATTTTTTTGTTAGTTCCTATAATTTCGTAGATTGCTTACGAATTCAATCGTATAATATATGAATAAGACTATTAGGCCTACAGAGAGTGAATTAGAAATTCTAAGCATTTTATGGGAAAAAGAAAATGCGACTGTGAGAGAAGTGCATGAAGTAGTACAAAAAACCAAGGATGTAGGTTATACCACTACCCTTAAACTTATGCAAATTATGAACGAAAAGGGCCTCGTTACAAGAAATGTAAGTTCTAAAACTCATATATACACTCCTACTTTAAAAAGAGAAAAAGCGCAGGAGCAATTTGTAGGCAAAATGATTCAAACTTTATTTAGTGGAAGTACTTCTCAGTTGGTGATGCAAGCCCTAGGTAAACATAAACCCTCTGATAGTGATTTAGCTGAAATAAAATCTATGATTCAAAAACTAGAACGCAAATAAGTATTCATGCATTTCTTAACCAATATACCATTAGCGATTATAAATAATATAGGCTTCTTAGCTATATTATTTTTGGTATATCAGGTAGCGAAAAGTTTACAAGAAAAAGAAATACTTACCCTGCAAGCTGCCCATTTATTTAATATGGCTAGTTTTTTTCAAGGCTTGGGCTTGGTTCAATTTATATTGCTTCTATTTTACCCTCAATTAAGTTTTGAATTAGTTAGCCAAAATTTAAATCTAGTCAATTCAAGTATATCATCCTTGTTTATCCAAGCGCCCATTCATTGGCTTTCATTTATAGCTTGGCTATATTGTATAATCCTACTCGTACTTATATTTAAGACGGCATTTCAATTTTACCAATTAGCTCTTTTAGTTAAATCAGCTAATTTTTCAAACATAGAAGCCACAAATTCCTATTCTTCATTTATAAATAGTTTACCTAATTCTATTATAAGCAGAAAAGTAAAACTAGGTATTTCATCATCCATTGAAACCCCTATTAGCCTTGGTTGGATTGAGCCTATTATACTTTTGCCTATTGCCATAGTCAATCAATTAAGCGTAAAAGAAATAGAGAGTATTATTTTACATGAATGGGCACATATACTTAGAAACGATTATCTCATTAATTTAATGACCAGCTTTGTTCAACTGGTTTTATTCTTTAATCCTTTTGTTTATTTATTCAATAAAGAAATTAGCCTTCAAAGAGAAATTGCCTGCGATAGCTTTGTATTAAATACTTCGGTGGAAAAATTAGATTATTTAAATACACTTTTTAAAATGGCAACTGCCATTCGTGCCAAAGACGCAGCTATTCAAAATACAAATAAGTGGACAATGGGCTTTATAAATATGCCTAATGAACTTTTATACAGGGTAAAATTTTTGACAAAAAACAAAAGGTTCAATTTAATTCAGTCTACTAAAATAATGCTTACTACTATGCTAGCCAGTTTGCTGTTTTTCATCCCTTTTGATAAAAAACAAAATAAGCTAGTTACTAAAGTACAACCAAAGGTTTTATTTGCTTCAACAATAGTTTTCAGCAAGAAAGTAATTAATAACCCAACAACTTTAAAATCAACAGATTCTAAAATTACTATTCAAAAAAATAATTACCTGCTTCCAAAACAAACTGATGAAAATACAGCAATAGTGAATTGGAATGATGTAAGTCTCCCCTCTAATTTAATCAATGAGTCATATGATGAGATGGTACAAAAAACAATTAGTTGGATAAAAACGCGTGAAGTAGAGAGTCAATTTACAAGTTATCAGGAAAATATAGAAGCTGTTGAATTTGAAGTGGCGGAGAAATTATTAATGCGTGCCATTTTCACCAATTACCAATTAAAAAGAGAATTGTTAAATGATCGTTTAACCAAGGCCACCAATGAAAAAGAAGCCATGGATTATGTGGTGAATAGTAAAGAATGGGAACAGATGCAACAATATGAAAAGTGGACGGCTGAATTTTTGAAAAAACATCCCCTACCTGTTGACACCACCACTTCTTTTTCTACGCTGAAGGCTCGGATAATTGTTTACTAATTTCTTTTCCTCCTTCGCAAAATAGCCAGTCTAGTATACTTAGGTTAGAAGTAAAGCCCTTAGTTGATTCAAATACCTGCCTATAGGGATATTGAATAGCAAACTGTTCATAATTATTGGGTTGCCATGGAAGCATTGTTTTTTGTTTACTATTTACTTCAAGTTCCACTGAAACTTTCTTGACTTCTTTGATAGGTACTTTGCAATCTATCAATTCCCATTTACCTTTAATTGATTTTTTTATAAATTGATGGCAGTCCTCTAAAAAATCAACTAAGTATTCTTTTTTTGTAGCGTAAAGTTTTTCAATATCGGCTTCATAGTATTCAAAATACGGAGCACTTTTATAACATGTTTTAATGGCTTTACAATGCTGTGCCTGCCAAGGTGCATCATAGGCAATGAGAATGTCCTTAATGGGTGTTTTTTGTTCTCTTCCACCCAATATGGGAATGGTTAGATTCAATGGCCCCTGTGCACTTAAAATGACCATTCTATTTTTAAAACTCATCTTGGTAAAAGCTGCTTCTTTATCAAAACATAACTGCTTTTGATTATAGATTAATTCTATAAAGCAAATAGGCCCAAAATATTGATAATCGCTTAGCATCATGTCTTAACAAAAACTTATGTAAATATATTTTTACATTCCCCAATTAACTAATAATTTTTGATAATTTTAGAGAAATCTTTTATGAAGTCTACTACTTACCTTTTATTCGCTGTTATAATATTTTTTTCAGCCTGCGCCGAGCCAAGTCCACTTATTTTCAAAGGGGTTCAATCAATCAAAATTGAAAAAGCTAGTTTGGGTAAGAATAGTTTTAAAGCAGAGTTTGCTTATCAAAATCCCAATCGTTTTGGACTAGTACTTAATAAATTAGATTGTAATGTATTTATCAATGATCAGTTATTTACGCAATATAAAATAGATACCAACTTTATCATACCAGCCAATGCCGAATTTGTATTACCGGCTAACATGGAAATAGAACTAAGTTCTTTATTGAAAAATAGCGTTGATATTTTATTAAATAAGCCTATGAAAGTGGGTATTAAAGGAAATGCCACTATTTCAAAAGGTATGTTCACTAAAACTATTCCAATTAATTTTGAGACGTATCAGAAATTAAATTTAAGAGAGGCTATTATGAAATAGTAGTATTCAAAAATAGCTAGTCTTATGAAATAAATAGGTTTAATTATTTATATATTCCAA
Source organism: Sediminibacterium sp. (assembly GCA_021300455.1). GTDB lineage: Bacteria > Bacteroidota > Bacteroidia > Chitinophagales > Chitinophagaceae > Sediminibacterium. The sequence continues at coordinate 5,040 of JAJTDP010000003.1, forward strand.
GTACTTGGACTTTCTCTCCACTGCATTAATGTTTCTTGGGTTTTGCTATCTACCTCCCCCTTCTCTACTGCTAAGTCAATCAAACTTGCATAATTGGTTAAAGAATAATAGGGCACTCCTGCTGATTTAAAGGCTTCGTCTGCTAATGCAAATCCATAATTAAAAATAGACACCATACCCACCACTTCCAATCCTGCATTTCTTAAAACGTCCACTACTTGTAAACTACTCTTACCTGTAGAGATTAAATCTTCAATGACTAAAATTTTATTGGTTGTGGCATAAGCACCCTCTATTTGATTGCCAAGTCCATGTTCTTTGGGTTTTGGTCTAACGTATATATAAGGTAGTTTTAATTGATCTGCTGCCATCGCACCCCAAGGAATACCTGCGGTAGCCACCCCTGCTAACATATCAGCCCCTTCAAACTTTTCAAAAATAACATTGCACATTTCACTTTTAATAAAATCTCTTACATATGGGAAGGATAATACCTTTCTATTATCACAATAAATTGGACTTTTCCAGCCACTTGCCCATGTAAATGGATTATTTGGGCTTAATTTTACAGCACCTACTTGAAGTAGTTTTTCGGCAACGGCTTTCTGATTTGTCATAGGAATTCTTTCTACTGGCAAATGTAAAGTCAAATTGCTAAATTCACTCCAGGACTTACAAAATACTATACACATTTTTATGCCCAAACAAATCATAGCAGCTGGTGGCCTTGTAACAAATGCTCAAGGTGAAATTTTATGGATATTTAGAAGGGGTTTCTGGGATTTACCCAAGGGAAAATTAGATGAGGGGGAAACCATTCAAACTTGTGCTGTTAGAGAAGTGGAGGAAGAGACCGGCATACAGAACATCAAATTACATGCATTATTGAAATTTACGAATCATCTTTATTTTGATAAATATTTACAAGAGGAAGTGGTAAAACGTACTTATTGGTTTCATATGACTATTGCAGATATGCAAAAAGGAAATCCTCAAACAACAGAAGATATTGAAAAAATTGAGTGGCATTCTTTAGCTACTGCAAGACATTGTTTAGAACAAACTTATCCAACTATACTAGAAGTAATAGAAGCGTACCGATTAAAAATTAATCAGTAGGTTGTTATATATTCAAACTTTTGATAACTGCTTCAGGTAAGAATGGAGAAGCATCTCCCCCGTTTCTAATAATATCTCTTACAATAGTTGATGCTACAGAAGTATATTTAGGTTCTCCTGTTAAAAAAATAGTTTCAATATGTCTATCCATGGTACGATTGGCATCAGCAATTGTTTTCTCATATTCAAAATCGCTTACATAGCGAATGCCTCTTAAAATAAATTTAGCGCCAATAGATTGACAAAACTTTACAGTGAGTCCATCATAAATAGCAACCTCCACCTGTGGTTGGTCTTTGTAAATATCTTCAAACCACTGTTTTCTTTGATCAGCCGTAAACATAGGATCCTTGGAAGCATTGATACCTATACCTACTACCACTTTATCAAATAAGGGTAAGGATCTATCAATAATATCAATATGACCTAAAGTAACGGGATCAAATGTTCCAGGAAATAAGCAGATTCTTTGCATGGCTTAAAAGTAAGAAAATAGTTAGGAAAAACGAGATTAAGAAGGATTTACTAATTAAGAAGGGTTGGTTCTCCCTGTTAAAAGGTATAAACAAGCCATTCTTACTGCCACCCCATTTTCTACCTGGTCTAAAATGATGGAGTGTGGGCTGTCTGCCACATTACTATCTATTTCGACACCTCTATTGATGGGCCCAGGATGCATAATCACAATTTCTTTATTGAGTTTGTCTAGTCTATTTTTAGTAATGCCATAAGCTAGGTTATATTCTCTTAAGGAAGAGAATAAAGGCTGATTTTGCCTCTCTAATTGAATTCTAAGCACATTGGCAACATCGCACCAAGCCAAGGCTTTGTCGATATTGTATTCCACGCGCACATCCATGGCTTTTTGCAAATAAGTAGGTATTAAAGTGGGGGGGCCAGAGACCATTACTTCAGCTCCCATTTTTTTGAGTAAATAGATATTACTTAAAGCAACCCTGCTATGCATAATGTCTCCAATAATGGCCACTTTTAAGCCTGCTAACCTGCCTGTTTTTTCTTGCATGGAAAAGGCGTCTAGCAAGGCCTGTGTAGGATGTTCGTTAATGCCGTCTCCTGCATTTATAATGGCTGCATCGATATGCTTTGCTAAATAGTGTGGTGCACCTGAGGCGCTATGGCGCATGACCACCATATCGACCTTCATGCTAAGTATGTTATTGACTGTATCAAGTAAGGTTTCACCTTTCGCTGCAGAAGAACTGGAAACAGTAAAATTCACTACGTCCGCAGACAAGCGTTTTTCAGCGAGTTCAAAGGAAATTCTTGTTCTGGTGGAATTCTCGTAAAAAAGGTTCACAATCGTAACGTCTCTTAAAGTGGGAACTTTTTTAACGGGTCTTTGTAAAACTTCTTTGAATTGAGTAGCGGTAGATAAAATAAGTTGGATATCCTCAGTTTTGAGGTCCTTGATACCAAGAAGATGTTTGGTAGTTAGTGCCATTAAAAAACAAAATTAAAGTAAATTTTTCTAATCAACCAATAAAATAACGTCGTCCACCCCATCATTCTCTTTCCACCTTACTTTAACCTTATAAGGGGATATATCTACCATTTCTTTACCTGTAAAGTCGGGTTGAATAGGCAATTCCCTACTGGGCTTGCGGTCTACGAGTACACATAAACTTACTTTAGAGGGTCTTCCAAAAGAAAGTAAGGCATCTAGGGCTGCTCTAATGGTTCTGCCGGTAAAAAGCACATCGTCTATTAAAATTACCGTTTTGCCTTCAATACTAAAGGGTAAATCAGTGGCCTTTGCCAAATGTAAATCGGTTCTAACATCATCTCTGTAAAATGTAATATCTAATTTGCCATATTTAACTTGATCGGCTGGTATTTCATTGTGCAAGGCAGCTACTATTCGGTCGCTTAAAAATACGCCTCTAGGTTGTAGACCCACTATAACGGCATTGGTTAAACCAGGATAAGTTTCCAAAATCTGATTGGCCAATCTTTTTACGATGCTGGGAAGCTGTTGCTCACTAATAAGCGTCATGCTATAAAATTTTAATAAAATTACGTCCTTTTTATGAATTTTAAAGGGAGGAAACCATTCCCTTTGTATTTTGCACTCATGGTGGGTATTCAACAACTCAAATTAGTCCAGTTTAGGAATTACGTTCAAAAGCAATTTGAATTCACACACCGCATTGTGGGTATAGTGGGCAGTAATGGAACTGGTAAGACCAATGTTTTAGATGCCCTTTATTATTTATCCTTTACCAAAAGTTACTTTAACAGGCCCGATGCCCAAAATGTACACCATGCTTATGAGGGTTTGCGTATTGATGGACTTTATACAATTAATAATACTGAAGTACCCATTACTTGTATTATTCGAGAAACTTTAAAAAAAGAATTTTATTTTGATGAAATTATTTATACAAAACTATCTCAACATTTAGGAAAAATTCCATGCGTGATGATCGCTCCCGACGATGTTCAAATAATTACGGGTAATAGTGATGAGCGCAGAAAATTAATGGATAGTTTGTTGTGTCAAATATATCCAGACTATTTAAAATATTTAATTCAATACAATAAAGTATTGCAGCAAAGAAATAGTTTATTAAAGCAAGCTGCAGAGTTGGGGAGCATCGATCCTATTTTACTAGAAACATTGAATAGACAATTAATTGAAAACGGCATACCCATTTATACTTATCGAAAACAATTATTAGATGATTTATTACCAGAAATTTTAGTCTTGTATAATCACTTGGCTAAAAACAATGATAAAATTCATATTACCTATGAATCTAAATTGAATACAAATTCATTCAATGATTTATTAGACGAAGCTTACTCAAAAGACAGTGTACTTCAAAGAACCACCGTGGGAATTCATAAAGATGATTTAATTATTACCATTCAAGGACAACCCTTTAAACAAGAAGCTTCTCAAGGCCAAAGAAAAAGCTTACTATTTGCTATTCGTTTAGCGGAATGGGAATGTATCAAAAGACATAAAGGCTTCTCTCCTATTTTATTGATGGATGATATTTTTGAGAAATTAGACGAAGATAGAATGATTCAACTATTAGACTGGGTAAGCCATTCTACAGATGGTCAAGTCTTTATAACCGATACCCACAAGGATCGTATGCATAATTTATTAGGAAAATATTTAGCCGATTATCAGTTGATACAATTATAATTAACCCTAAATTGTGTGCTCTATGGGAACATTTAAATTGGGGGAAGCACTTAAGAACTTTGTACAAGGAAGTAAATTAAAAAATGGCATTCGTTCTGCTGAAATAGAAGAGGTGTGGCTAGAATTAATGGGGGTCACTATTGCAAAGTACACCGACAAAATTTACATATTCAATCAGAAGTTATTTATACAAACAAGTGTTGGGCCTTTAAAAAATGAATTAGGTTTTCAGAAAATTCAAATTATAGAAAGGGTGAATGAGAAGATGGGTGAAAACACCATCACCGAAGTTATTATTAAGTAAGTAGTAGTATTCTTAGTATACTTCAATTATTCGAATTATACAACCATTATTACAATATTAGTTTCCCAAGTAATCGATGTAGCTTGTTTTTTGCATAATGGTAGAACCATTCATTACAAATAAGCTTGGCCAAACACGGGCTGCTGTTTTTATCATTGTAATATCCCCTATTAAAATATTTTCTTTGGATAAAAATTGCTCGGCACCGGCTTTATCGGCAGTTACAATATATACTAGCTTATATTGTTTATGCAATGAACTTAGTAAATTCTCCCAAGGAACATTCGCTTCTATTTTGCCAGTAAAAACCAATACATAAGGAATTTCAGTGGCAAACAATGCCTGGGTGGTGTCCTCCCCATTTACATTAGTAATTTCAAAATCAATAATGGCAGGAACTAAACCATTGCCTTTACTCACTACTATTTCTTTTCTATTTTTATAAACATAAGTAGAATCAAAATTATCAGGGAATTGATTGGCGTCAAAAAAATAGGTTTTACCTGCTTTCTCAAATTCCATTTGTATAGAAACGCTATCTTTTATAGCCCCTTCAGGTTCTTTCATTTTATCTACGATATTATTACCCACTTTATAAGGTAGACAGTCAATCACAGGCAAATGTGTTAAAACATAATATTGACCATAACCTACTAATGTAGTGCTTAATAATAAAACAAAAATACCTAGATACTTATTGGTATTGCCCTTGGCTTTTTTATGATTAATAAGTAAAATAACTATGGAAACGAAAAGCACAATGTCTTTAATAAAGGAGGTCTTGGGAGTTAAAGGAATACAGTCTCCAAAACAACCACAGGTTTTAATTTTTCCAGAAAATAAAGCATACCCTGTAAGGAAAGTAAAAAAAACAATAAGCCCTAATAATAACCAAAGTGTTTTCTTATAAGGAAATTGTATAAGTAAGGCAATACCTGCTACTATTTCAAGGGTATTCATCACTAATGCAAAACCTAAAGTATAATCATTTAAAAATTGGATACCCCAAACATCAAAAAATTCTTGCATTTTATAGCTAAGACCCAAGGGGTCATTGGCTTTAATTAAGCCAGAAAAAATAAATAGTATACCAACTGACCAGCGTAAAATTTTAAGGAAGTTTTGCATGGCTTATTTTTAATGTTTGCCTTCAGCCATTTGTATTAAGGCAAAGGCTGAATAATTTAATATATCTACAAAATTAGCATCAATGCCTTCACTAATTAAGGTCTTGCCATCGTTGGTTAAAATTTGTCTAATGCGCATTAATTTCATTAAAATTAAATCGGCATAGCTTTCTTGGCTCATGTCTCTCCAAGCTTCTCCATAATCATGATTTTTATCCATCATGGTGGTTTTAGCAAAAAGTACATTTTCTTGGTAAAGACTTTGAACTTGATCAACAGGAATTTCATCTACCTTCGGATCGCCCAATTTCAATTGAATTAAACCAATTACGGCATAATTAAGAATGCCTTTGAATTCAGACTGAATATTGTCCTCTACCTTCTGGGTACCTAAGTCTTGAATGGTGCGAATTCGTAAGGCTTTTATAAAAATTTGGTCTACCACAGAGATAGTTCTTAATACTCTCCAGGCAGTGCCATAATCCTTTGTTTTTTTAATAAAAATATCACTGCAAGAGGCAATGGCTTGATCAAATTGTGCGGAAGTTTGACTCATTAAATATTGTCCGATTACTTTGTTAATTAATATCTTTGAACCACTGCAAGATAATCAAATAAGCTTAAATTAAAACCATGTTTAAAATACCTGCTAAAGATATAGAATGGCAAATTACTACCCCCCAGGTTATGGGTATTTTAAACCTAACACCTGACTCGTTTTTTGAAGCAAGTAGGCATTCAAATATTGATAGTGCTATAGCGCAGGCCCATTTATTTATTCAAGAAGGTGTTAGCATTATTGATATAGGTGCACAAAGTACTAGACCTGGCGCTCATATGGAAGGTGCCGAAATTGAAATTCAAAGACTAATTCCTTATATAGTAGCCATTCACCATGCTTATCCAAACCAACTTATTTCAGTGGATACCTTTCATGCTTCAGTGGCAGAGGCGGCTTTAAAAGCGGGGGCACATATTATTAATGATATTAGTTGTGGAGGCTTTGATGAAAATATATTGACTGTGGTGGCTAAAAATAATGCAGGTTATATTGGTATGCATTTAACAGGGGGCATGGAAACTATGCATAAGGTGGAACCAAGAGAAGATATCATAGCAACTATTATTAGTTATTTCGAAGCCAAAAAGAAATTATTGTCAAAATATGGAATTGAAAATTGGGTTATTGACCCAGGTTTTGGTTTTGGAAAAACAGTGGAGGAGAATTTCACCATAGTTAAAAAAATAAATGAATTAAATATAATGGGGCTTCCTATTTTATTAGGAGCTTCAAGAAAGTCTAGTTTGTATAAAACATTAGGCATTGAATCTAAAGATGCTTTAAACGCCACCACTATTGTAAATACAGTGGGCTTATTAAAGGGTGCAGCTATAGTAAGAGTGCATGATGTGAAAGAAGCTGCTGAAATAATTAAATTACTACCCTATTTACAATAAAAAATGCTCCTCTTATTAGGAGAAGCATTTTTATATTCAATAAGTTTTATAATTGCTACTTATTATTTTACTACTTATTATCTTACTACTGGTGGCGGTGGAGGTGCAACAGTGTTTGCTTTTGGAGCAGCCGTTACATTTTGAATTTCAATATCAAAAGCTAAGTTATCATAAGCCTTGATCACACCATTTGCTTGTGGGCCATAGGCCAACATAGCTGGAATGTATAAAACGCCTTTTCCGCCTTTACCAAAATACTTCAATCCAATATCCCAACCTGGAATAACAGCACCTGTACCTACTTTAACTTCGTATGGTTTAGTTGAAGGATCGTTTGGTTTCATATTGGTATCAAATACTTCACCTTTCAAAGTATATCCTTTGTAATAGACGCTTGCCACTTTTGTAGAGTCAATTCTGTTAGCAGCATCTCCTGCTTCTTTTGTAACTACAAATACCCCTTCTGGAGATTGTACAGCAGTGATTTTATTTTTAGCTAAGTAAGCAGCAATAACACTAATTTCTCTTGCTTTCTCTTTGTCTTGCTCTTTTTTGTAATCTGCATCTACTAATTTAACATCTGTAAATACATCTAGGATTTCAGCTTTACCTACAATAATATCTTTCGCTTTAAAAACATCATTTAATTGTAAAACTTTCATACTTACTAAAGTATCAATGCTTAAAGAGAAATCAATCTTGTCTCCTTTTCTACATTTCATAATAATTTCTGTGAAAGTATATTTACCTAAACTAGCTGTATCAATAGGGAAATAAACAGGTATAACGCCAAAAGTTGTACTTAAAGTAGTGTCTTTAGATTTTAACTTGTACTCTACATTTAATTTAACGTATTGACCTTGTTGTAATAACTTTTCATTACCACTACCGTGAGTAATTTTGTAAGGCATACCAGATGGGGCTTTTTCATATTGGTTACAACTTGCAAACAAGACAATAGCAGCCACTAACTTTAATGTTGATTTTATCATTTTTATTTTAATTGTGTTAATTGTGATTTATACTCTTTTATAATGGTTTTAAAATCGGTTGCGGTTTCTTCCACAGATTTCGAAGATCTTCCCCCAGCTGCATTGGCATGTCCTCCCCCTTCAAAATGAGTGCGTGCAAATATATTAACATCAAAGTTACCTTTGCTCCTAAAGCTCCATTTTCTTTCTTCTTCCCTGTCAATTACGATGGCGGCTAGCTTAATTCCTTCAATAGATAGTAAATAATTAACCAATCCTTCGGTATCCCCTGTTTTTAGATCGAACTTATATATGTCGGTCTTGGGTATGGCCATGATGGCTGTATTTAATTCAGGGAGCACCGTCATTCTATTTAAAAAAGCATTCCCCATGAATTTTAATCTGCCTTCTGTAGAATTGTCATATATTTTTTCATGAATTAAAGAATGTTGTAAGCCTAATTCTTTTAAATGTGCAACTATTTTATGAACTGATGCGCTGGTAGAAGGAAAACGGAAAGAGCCAGTATCGGTCATAAGCCCTGTATATAAACAAGCCGCAATATCAAGATTGATTAAATTACTATGCCCCGATTCAACGATGAAATTATAGATCATTTCACAGGTAGAACTCATCATTACATCGCTAATACCGAATGCAAATGAAGGGGTATCGGGTTGTTGATGATGATCTACTAATATTTTAAGCGCTTTTGCTTCTTTAATAATAGGTTCTAAATGTTTGGTTCTGTGTAGAATATTAAAATCTAAACAGAATACATAATCGGCAGCTTGAATGATACTAGTTGCTTTTTCTTTATTCGCTTCAAAATCAATGACTTCTTCCATTGCTGGCATCCAATCTAAAAAAGATGCCCAATTGGTAGGAGAAATCACAGTTACTTCATGCCCTAACTGTTTTAAAAAATGATATAGACCCAAACTTGAGCCCATCGCATCACCGTCTGGCTTTTGATGTGATGTAATAACAGCCTTAAAAGGTTGATTCAGAAAGGGGTAAAATTGTTCAATTGTTTGCATAGAGGCACAAATTTAACGTAAATCAGATGTTTTTCAGTAAATTTGCGCCTGCAATTAGCAATTACTAATAAAATAACTAAATGAACCGCACATTTACGATGATTAAGCCAGACGTCACTTCAAAAGGCTATACTGGGGCAATTTTAGACCAAATTATTAAGGCTGGATTTAGCGTAAAAGCCATGAAATGGACAAAATTAACAGTGGAACAAGCTGGTCAATTCTATGAAGTGCATAAGGAACGCCCTTTTTATGGTGAATTAGTAGCCTTTATGAGTTCTGGCCCCATTGTAGCTGCCATCTTAGAAAAAGACAATGCTGTTGCCGATTTTAGAAAATTAATTGGAGCGACTAATCCTGCTCAAGCTGAAGAAGGTACAATTAGAAAGAATTTTGCAGCATCTGTTGGAGAAAATGCTGTTCATGGAAGTGATAGTGATGAGAATGCGCAAATAGAAGGTAACTTCTTCTTTGCAGCTACTGAGAGATTTTAATAATAAATAAGCCCTTAAGAAAATTTAAGGGCTTATTTTTTTGTCTACTATTTTTTATTATGCTTTTTTTATTTCTTGCCCCCTCTTGATATAGGTTTGCCATATTTTTTCTGCATCATCTCTTTTCTGTTCTTGCGCACATTCACTTTACTATTTTTAGCCGATTTTTCGTGGAAGGCTGGGCCGGATTCTTCTTTCTTAGGTACTTTAATTTGAATAATCTTCATGCGCACTTTAGGCTTCTCGTCCTCCGTGAGTATTTCTGAAATTTCTAAATCGCCAGGTAAAGCCAACATTGGAATTTCTTGCTTCATTAAAGTTTCAATTGCTTTTTGTAAAACCTTTTCTTTCTCTGTTACAAAAGTTATAGAGATTCCTTTTTTATCAGCTCTTCCTGTTCTACCAATTCGGTGAATATAATTTTCTGGCACATCTGGGGTATCAAAATTTATTACATGTGTTACTTCAGCTACATCGATACCTCTTGCCATTACATCAGTGGCAATTAAATATTTATATACTCCTGCTTTAAATTGTTTGACGGTATTAAATCGGTTATTTTGTTCTTTATTAGAATGTATCACGCCTACTGTCTCTGGAAATTTTTCATTTAATTTTTCAAAGAGTTGGTCTGCCAAAGCCTTGGTAGCAGCGAATATGAGTACCTTGGTCATGGATTCGTTGCTAGCTAATAATAGCTCTAACAAATTAACCTTGGTATTAAAATTGGGAACATCATACCCATTTTGAATAATATTTTCAAGCGGAGTGCCTGTAGGTGCCGCTTCAACTCTTATAGGCGCACTAAAATAATCATTCATTAATTTTTCAACATCATCAGTAATGGTTGCTGAGAAAAGTAAGTTCTGTCTTTTAGCTGGAAGTAGTTCTAAGATATTTGTGATTTGTTTTCTAAAACCTAAATTCAACATTTCATCCATTTCATCAATGACTAATTTCTTAATCATTTTTGTTTTAAAAGCGCCATTCATGATTAAGTCAAATAGTCTACCTGGAGTGGCTACTAAAACATCTGCACCCGACTCCAATGCAATTTGTTGTGTGTTAATATTCACGCCACCAAATACACCCACTGCATTAACGCTCATATAAGGTGTTAATTTATTAACAGCCTCCACCACTTGTACCACTAGTTCTCTGGTAGGTACTAATATTAATATTTGAGGATCTTTATTTTTATCAAATTTCCATTGTCTTAAACAAGGCAATAAATAAGCAAATGTTTTACCTGTGCCAGTTTGTGCAATTCCACATACATCTCTACCAGACATTACAATAGGAAAAACCCTATGTTGTATAGTGGTAGCTTCTGTAAAACCCAGTTCTTCAACAGCTCTTAATAAAGGGGTATTTAAATTTAAATCTTGAAATGTCATATTGCGTAAATGTGACGCGAAGGTAGTTTATTATAAGCGCTATTTATGTATAAATATTAGATAATGTTATTTTATAATTATTATAAATAGTTCAATACCAATATATTAGAATGGAATAAGTAAAAAAAATGAGTTTCTATTTCAATAAAATATTATTATTTAATTGAAGGGGTACTGCATTAAAAAAATTATATTTAGCTAATGAAAATTTCACAATAATCAAAAATTTAAATAAATGAAATTGAATATTCAACTTAAGCAGTTTAGTGTAAACTTATTCATGATGCTAACTATGGTGATGCTAAGTTTGGCATCATTGCAGGCATATAGTCAAAATGACGATAATATTAATAGTAGAGATATTTCCTACATCACTACTGGAGGTAAGTTACATCCCTTACAGGCAATAATGGATATTAGACATTATACCATTAAATTGGATGTAGATCTTGCAAAACAATCTATTAGTGGTTCTACTGAAGTAAGTTTGAATTTGTCAAAGAAAACAGATACGATTTTACTGGATTTAATTCATTTATATAAGGTTACTAAAATTAAAGTGAATAATAAAATCACTTCATTCTACCAACACGACGATAAAATATTTATTAATGTTGCTGCTGGCTTTGCGGTGGGTAATCAAAAAGTATATATTGAATATAATGGTATTCCTCCAGTGGCCATTAAACCTCCTTGGGATGGTGGATTTACATGGAAAAAAGATAGCGCAGGCTATGATTGGGTATCTATCAATATTCAAGCAGAGGGTGGAAAAATGTATTTCCCTTCTAAGGATCATCCCAGCGACGAGCCCAATGAAGGAGTAGATTTAAAAATTACAGTGCCTTCTCATTTAGTAGTAGCAGGCCCAGGTTTATTAATAAATACCAGCACTAAGAATAATAAGTCAACCTATCATTGGAAAACAAATTATACCATTAGCAACTATTGTATATTATTTAATATAGGTAAATACAAAGTGTATAAAGACGAATTAACGACCATACTTGGCAATAAAGTACCTATTGAGTACTATGTATTAGAAGTTGATACCATGCATGCTAAAAAAGTAATTGCCACTAAAAAAAGAGATAACCAAATTTTAGAAAAATATTTTGGTGAATACCCATGGGCTAAAGAAAAAATAGGTATTGCTGAAGTACCTAACTCAGGCATGGAGCATCAAACCATGATTACTTTTGATAATAAGTTTATTTATAAAACCATTAATGGCCAAGAGTATTCTGACAACTTATTTCATGAATATGCACATGAGTGGTGGGCGAATAAAGTAACCAATAAGGACTGGGGCCATATGTGGATCCAAGAAGGTATTGGTACTTATGCTGAAGCATTGGCAATGTTAGAAATTGGAGGCGAACCTGCTTACGATGAAATTATTGCTGGTCATAGACGTAATTCAAGAAATAAATTTGCCATTGTTCCTGCAGGTGATGAAATTACAGAAAGAGAAGTATACGCTGGTGGAGATATTTATGGTAAAGGTTCTTTTTTCATGCATAGTTTAAGATACTTAATTGGAGATGAAATCTTCTTCCCTACTTTAAAAAAATTAGCGACCGAACCACAGTATACTTATGACAATTTTGTTACTACAATGGATGTAGAAAAATTATTTAGTACAGCTTCAGGTAAAGACTTAAAACCATTCTTTGATTTCTTTTTACGCACTACCAATGTTTTAGACATAACAGTGAAAGAAGTGGGTTTTCAAAAATTCCAAATCAAACAAAACAATTTCTTTATGCCTTTGCCTTTTGAAATTACCGCTAATGGTCAAACTAAGCGTACCATTATTCCTTCTGAAGGTATTGTAGTGAATTCGGCCCTTGTTCCTCAGGTGGATGCTAAAGGAAATTATTTGAAAAAAGTAACGCTACAATAATATATTTAATAAAAATATACAATACCAATAGCCTAATGAAAAAAATTATTATTTTATGTACAACAACCTTACTCTTTGTTTTACCTCTTATATCGAAAGCTGATACCTACCCTATTAATAAAAACATAGATGTAAAGCATTATGTATTTAATTTAAGTTTATCAGATGCAGATAATGAAATTACAGGAACAGCACTAGTTACAGTAAATTTCAAAGAAGCAGGTATGCAAAATTTTCGTCTTGACTTTATTAATAAAACAAGTGTAAGACAAGATAAAGGTATGGTGGTAGATGCAGTAAGTGTTAATAATGCTGCTGTAGACTATACGCATGGAAATGATGAACTAATTATTAGTTTGCCAGCCCCTTCTACTAAAAATCAAACACTAACATTTAACATTCGATACCATGGTATTCCATACGATGGTTTAAGAATAGGTAACACTAAATTTGGTGACCGTAGTTTTTTTAATGAGAACTGGCCTAATCGTGGAAGACATTGGCTGCCTATCATTGATCATCCACATGATAAAGCCAGTTCTGAATTTATAGTAAGAGCACCTTCACATTATAAAGTAGTATCCAATGGTTTATTATTAGAAGAAATTGAATTAGGTAATAGTACCAGACTTACTCATTGGAAACAATCTGTGCCTGTTTCTTCTTGGTTATTTGTTTTAGGGGTAGCTGATTTTGCTGTGAAATATGTAGATGAATTCAGGGGAAAATCAATTCAGACTTGGGTATATGCAAAAAATAGAGAAGCAGGATTTTACGATTTTGATGAACCTACTAAAAAGGTTTTAGAATTCTATACTAATTATGTGGGCCCTTATGCTTATGAGAAATTAGCGAATATTCAAACCCCTAGTGTAAATGGTGGTATGGAAACTTCTTCTGCTATATTTTATGGAGAAGATTTAGTAACGGGTAAAAGAGATGAAAGAACGAGAAATGTAGTCATTCATGAAATTGCGCATCAATGGTTTGGTAATGCTATTACTGAAAATACTTGGGACGATGCGTGGCTTAGCGAAGGCTTTGCAACTTTCTTTACTTTATTATTTATTGAAAATGAATACGGCAAAGAAGAATATATCAAAGGCATTATTAAAGCTAGAAAATCTGTTTATGATATGTCGGTTAAAATGCCTGATTTTAGTATTGTAAGTAATAGAACTGCAGAAAAAGAAGATGTAACTAGCGGCATCACTTATCAAAAAGGAGCCTGGGTAATTCATATGTTAAGAGATTTAATGGGAGAAAAGAATTTCAAAAAAGGGATTCAAAACTATTATGCCAAGTATTTTAATGACAATACCAACACCGGTGAATTTAGAGCAGAAATGGAAAAAGTTTCTGGTAAGGATTTAAAATTATTTTTTAATCAGTGGTTGTATCAGCCAGTGAACCCTACTATCAATGCCAGTTGGACTTATAATGCAAGTACAAATCAATTGAATGTAAAATTACATCAAGCACAAAATTATTTATATAATGTTCCAGTTGAGATTGGCTATTATAAAAAAGGTGCAAACACCCCTACTATACTTACTATGAATTTGAAAGAGAAAGATCAGGTGTATAGTTTTCCTTTAGCGTCTTCGCCTGAGAAACTAGAATTAGATCCTAGGAATGTACTTTTGAATGATGGGAAGATGAGTAAGGAGTAGGAATTTTTAAAATAAGTAAAGAGGATTACCTCACTTCGTTCGGTTATCCTTTTTCTCATATTTTACAAATATAGTAAAGTGGATGGCCGTCGCTTCGCTCCGGCTTCCTCTTTACCCTCAGTGCAAAAGCATAAAAACAACAGCCTATTTCATTTCATTCAATAGGCTTTTTGTTATTTAACTCTTTCGCTATTCCAAGCAAGCTTGAATAGCTCATTCGTTAAATAACAAAGCCATCTCTTGCGAGATGGCTTTGTTTTCTTTTTTGGTCGGGTGAACAGGATTTGAACCTGCGACCACACGCCCCCCAGACGTGTACGCTACCGGACTGCGCTACCACCCGAAGTCTTCTAAGCTAATTCCAAGTTTTACTGAATTTCAAGCTATTGAACTGATTTTGAAGCTAAAATCACAGGATTTGGGGGGCAAATATAAGCCTAAATAGAAAAATCGGGGTATATTGCATTAAAATTATAAAGGCACGATGACAATTCTTCTACGACAAGTCAAAATTGCAGATACAAAGTCGCCTTTTAATGGCTTGGTTAAAGACATTCTTCTCCATGATCATCAAATCATCTCCATTTCAGATAAATACAAAGGCGAAGCAGATCAAATCATAGAATTAAAGAATGCATTTGTAAGCCCTGGTTTTGTAGACCCCTTTGTACATTTCTGTGATCCAGGAATGGAACATAGAGAAAATTTACAATCAGGCGCTGAAGCGGCTCAACAAGGAGGCTTCACCACCGTATTTGTAATTCCCAATACACAACCCGTTATTGATACAAAGTCTCAAGTGACTTATATCAAACAACATAGTCAAGACTTAGCTATTCATATCCTACCCATTGGTGCGCTATCTAAAAAATTAGAAGGCAAAGATTTAGCAGAAATGATTGACATGCATACTAATGGTGCTGTAGCTTTCAGTGATGGTTTATACCCAGTACAATCTACCCTACTATTTTTAAAAGGCTTACAATATGTAAAAGCCTTTGATGGTGTGGTGATACAAATGCCTATCGATAAAAGCTTAAGTAGTTTAGGATTAATGAACGAAGGAATTGTATCTACAAGATTAGGACTACCGGGTATACCCGCTATTGCAGAAGAATTAATTATACAAAGAGATATTGAATTACTAAAATATACGAACTCTAAATTACATATTGCGGGAGTTAGTACTGCTAAAGGAATTACTTTAATAGCAGCTGCTAAAAAAGAAGGACTTCAAATTACTTGTAGTGTCACCCCTTATCATTTATTCTTTACAGAAGAAGATTTAAATGACTACGATACTTTATTAAAAGTGTTTCCACCACTAAGAACTAAAGAGGATCAAAAAGCTTTAATCACTGCTGTTGAAAACGGCACGGTTGATTGCATTAGCACACATCATATGCCTCAGGATTGGGATGGTAAAACCATTGAATTTGAAAATGCGAAAGCAGGAATAGCTTCAATTGAAACAAGTTTTGCAGCTGTGAAGCAAGCTATACCTTCTTTATCTGAAGTAAGATTATCTGAATTGTTTTCAAGTACTGCTAGAAATATTTTCAACCTTTCATCAGCAACTATTGTAGAAGGCGCTGAAGCGGAACTAACCCTATTTAGCACAAAAGAAAGTACAAACTTAGCAAAAGAAAATTCTAAAAGTAAGTCTGCCAACTCTCCTTTCTGGAACATTGACTTGTCTGGTAAAATTTTAGGAACTTATGTTAAAGGCAAGCTGTCAATCAATAAATAATTTCTTAATAAAATCAATTCTAATAAATCATTACTCTAATAAAATCTAATAAATAAAATCATGGAAAATATAAATACAACAAATACACAAATTACTACACATATTTTCAAAGGTTTAATATTAAGTGCTTTTTCTATTGTATTTAGTGTGGTGATGTATGTATTTAATTTATTCGAGTACAGCTGGTTAACTTGGGTGAGCACAGTTGTAATAATGGGAGGCATCATTTATGGTAACATTCTTTATGCGAATCAAAATAACAATAATGTAACTTTTGGTAATTTATTTGCACATGGTTTTAAAACCACTGCAGTTTTAATAGTCATCACTACTGCTTACACGCTACTTGCCTTTAAAGTTTTATTTCCTGATATGATTGATATTATTTTAGAAATATCTAGAAAGCAAATGCTAGAGAATCCTAAGATGACAGACGAAATGATTGAGCAAGCAATGAGCATGACAAAGAAATTCTTTATTCCTTTTGCAATTGGGGGTACCATTCTAGGAACAGGTTTTACAGGTGCTATTGCATCGCTCATTGGTGCAGGTGTTTCAAAAAAGAATCCTATTGACCCTTTCTCTAATCCTGCTTCTTAATAAAAGAATATGCAAATTTCTGTAGTTATACCTTTATTTAACGAAGCTGAATCATTGCCTGAATTAATGCAGTGGATTGACCGAGTGATGCAAGCAAATAATTATTCTTATGAAGTAATCATGGTGGATGATGGCAGTAAG
Organism: Sediminibacterium sp.; assembly: GCA_021300455.1. Classification (GTDB taxonomy): domain Bacteria; phylum Bacteroidota; class Bacteroidia; order Chitinophagales; family Chitinophagaceae; genus Sediminibacterium. The sequence goes on from JAJTDP010000003.1 coordinate 22,195, forward strand.
GATAATAGCTGGCAAACTATAGAAACTTTAAGATCTACCTACGCTTCTTTAAAAGGTATTAAATTTCAACGTAATTACGGAAAGTCTGCAGCTTTGAATGAAGGCTTTAAAATGGCCCAAGGTGACATTGTAGTAACCATGGATGCCGACTTACAAGACTCCCCTGACGAGATTCCTGAATTTTATGATATGATTACCAAAGATGGTTATCATTTAGTAAGTGGATGGAAGAAAAAAAGATATGATAATACTTTCACTAAGAATATTCCTTCGAAAATTTATAATGCGGTTGCGAGAAGAAGTTCTGGTATCAACTTACACGATTTTAACTGTGGTATTAAGGCCTATCAATTAAAAGTGATAAAAAGTATTGAAGTATTTGGAGAGATGCACCGTTACATTCCTATTTTAGCTAAATGGGCTGGATTTAGTAAAATTGGTGAGAAAGTAGTGGTACATCAAGCTAGAAAATACGGTACTACTAAATTTGGTTGGGAGCGTTTTGTAAATGGTTTTTTAGACTTAATGACCATTCAATTTTTATCAAAGTTTGGTAAAAAGCCCATGCAATTTTTTGGTTTAATTGGAAGCTTGTTTTTCTTAATTGGTTTAATTTCTTTTGGCAATATTGTTTTTGATAAATTTATGAATCCCGATTTTTCAGTCACTAATAAACCTGCATTTTATATTGCCTTGGTTTCTATGATCATAGGTGTTCAATTATTTTTAGCTGGTTTCATTGCAGAATTAGTGAATCGTAGTGCAGTGGATAGAAATACCTATTTAATTGAAGATAAACTTGGTTTCAATAGCTAATTAATAATCTTTTCAAATGAATAAGAAAGTGATTATTATAGGATCTGCTTGGCCATTAAGAGCAGGAGGATTAGCCACTTTTAATGAGCGATTAGCCAAACAGTTTATCGAGGAAGGTTTTGATACCTTTATTTATACTTTCTCTTTACAATACCCTAGTTTCTTGTTTCCAGGTTCTACGCAGTTATCTAATGAGCCTGCTCCCGCTCATTTAAAAATTAAGGCCTGTATTAACTCCATTAATCCGTTGAATTGGATGAAAGTTGGAAATGAACTTAAAAACTTAAAACCCGATTTCATTGTAGTTCGTTTTTGGATGCCCTTTTTTGGCCCTTGCTTAGGAACCATATTAAGAATAGTAAACCGTAATAAATTTACTCAAATAATTTGCATTGCAGACAATGTCATACCCCATGAGAAAAGAATAGGTGATAAAGTTTTAACAAAGTATTTCTTTTCCTCTATTCACCGATTTGTTACGATGAGTGAAAAGGTGAATAAGGATTTAAAAACATTTACCCAAAAGCCATCTATTAATTTAGTACACCCTATTTATGATAACTTTGGAGATATTGTTTCTAAAGAAGAAGCGCGTAAGTATTTAGACTTACCTGTGAATGAAAAAATTATCTTATTTTTTGGCTTTATTCGTAAATATAAAGGCTTGGACTTATTATTAGAAGCCATGAACGATATACGCATCAAAGAAGCTAATATTAAGTTATTAATAGCAGGCGAGTTTTATGATAACAAAGAAGAATATGAAACTATTATTTCGAAATATAATTTAGCTAAATCATTATACTTAAGAACCCAATTTATTGATAATAGTGAAGTAAAATATTATGTAGGCGCTGCCGATTTTGTGATTCAACCCTATAAGCATGCTACTCAAAGTGGTGTTACTCCACTGGCCTATCATTTTGAAAAGCCTATGCTGGTCACCAATGTGGGAGGCCTTGCAGATTTAGTTCCTCATTTAAAAGTAGGCATAGTTACGGAACCTAATTCCAATGCTATAGCCTCAGGTATTATACAATTGTATGAATTAGGAGAAACCCATTTTTTAAAGCAACTTTGTGAAGAAAAAAAGAAGTTGAGCTGGGATAAATTAACAGCAGCAATTATTGAAAATAAATAGACTGAATATTAGATAAATAAATACAGTAGAATTAAACATATGCAAACAAAAATTAACAGTATCATTAATGCTTCTATTCAAGTGAAGCAAGACATTATAGAAAAAGGTGAATTAGCAGCTACACTTGAAAAAGTTATTGTAGTAATCACTCAAGCCTTTAAAAATGGCAATAGTGTGTATTTTGCAGGTAATGGAGGAAGTGCTGCAGATGCACAACATTTAGCTGCTGAATTTTCTGGACGTTTTTACAAAGACCGTAAGGCCTTGCCTTCTGAAGCCTTACATTGCAATACTTCTTATTTAACGGCAGTAGCCAACGATTATAGTTACGATGTTATTTATTCAAGACTTATCGAAGGTTTAGCTAAACCAGGAGATGTATTAGTTGGTTTAAGCACATCAGGTAATTCGGCTAATATTGTAAAAGCCTTTGAGAAATCCAAAGAATTAAAAGTTATTACCATTGGTTTTACGGGTGCAGCCGGTGGTAAAATGAAAGAATTAAGTGACTATTTAATTAATGTGCCTTCTACCGATACCCCTCGTATACAAGAAAGTCATATTTTACTAGGCCATATCATTTGTGAATTAGTGGAGAAAAATATCTTCGGATAATTACACCATATGTTTGATCTTAGAACTATTGACAATAGCTGGACTTTATTTTTAGATAGAGATGGCGTTATTAATTTCGAAAGAAATAATGACTACGTAAAAGATTGGGCTGAATTTAAGTTTTACGAAGAAAGTATACAGGCACTACCCCTTTTAGCACAAAAATTTTCAACCATTGTTATTACCACCAATCAAAAAGGTGTGGGTAGAGGTATAATGACGGAAGAGTCTTTACAAACGATTCATCATAATATGGTTAGTGAAATTGTAAAAATAGGTGGAAGAATAGATCATATATTTTATTGTACAGATTTAGACAATGATTCTATTAATAGAAAACCACAACCTGGTATGGCGTTTCAAGCTAAAGAGAAATTTCCTAGTATTGATTTTACAAAGTCAATTATGGTGGGTAATAGAACTAGCGATATGGAATTTGGTAGAAATGCTGGACTGCACACAGTTTTTTTAGCCACTACACATCCCGAAACGGCCTTTCCAAATACTTTAATAGATTTCAGATTTAATCACTTATTGGAATTTGCAAAAGCTATTCAATAAAAAAAGCACCTAGTTTTCACTCAGCGCTTTTATATTTTTTTAAGATTTAGTTAAACTATTAACTCAACTTACAAAGTTAAATATTAATCTAATTTAAGTACTGCTAAGAAGGCTTCTTGTGGAATTTCCACATTACCTATTTGACGCATTCTCTTTTTACCTTCTTTTTGCTTTTCCAATAATTTACGCTTACGGCTAATATCACCACCATAACATTTAGCAGTTACATCCTTACGCATGGCAGATATATTTTCTCTAGCAACTACTTTAGCGCCTATAGCCGCTTGAATAGCAATTTGGAACTGTTGTTTAGTTAATAGTTCTTTTAATTTCTCACAAAGTCTACGGCCAAAATCAGATGCTTTGCCTCTATGAATTAAGGCACTTAAAGCATCTACCTTTTCACTATTTAATAAAATATCCATTTTCACAATATCAGCATCTCTAAATCCTATTTGAGAATAGTCAAAAGAAGCGTAGCCTCTGGTTTGACTTTTTAATTTATCATAAAAATCAAATACAATTTCCGTCATCGGCATTTCAAAAATTAATTCCACCCTTGTTGGGGTTAAATAACTTTGATTCATTAATATACCTCTCTTACTTAAACACAGGGTAATAATATTTCCAATATAATCGGGGGATGTAATTATTTGTGCACGAATATAAGGCTCTTCAATATGCTCAATCTTTACAGGATCGGGCATTTCTGAAGGGTTATTCACTATTATTTTTTCACCTCTTGTAGTATAGGCTATAAAACTTACGTTAGGAACCGTAGTAATAACTGTTTGGTTAAACTCTCTTTCTAGTCGCTCTTGGATAATTTCCATATGCAGTAATCCTAAAAAACCACATCTAAATCCAAATCCTAAGGCTTGAGATGTTTCTAATTCAAAAGTTAAAGAAGCGTCGTTTAATTGTAATTTTTCCATACAATCTCTAAGCTCTTCAAACTCATCAGTGTTCACTGGATAAATGCCCGCAAATACCATGGGTTTCACTTCTTCAAAACCATTAATCATCTCTCCAGGGTTATTAGCAAGTGTAATGGTATCTCCTACCTTCACTTCTTTAGCTACTTTAATACCTGTAATAATATAACCTACATCTCCTGCTCTCACTTCTGCCTTGGGTGTCATGGCTAATTTTAATACGCCCACTTCATCTGCATTATAATCTCTACCAGAAGCGACAAAACGTATTTTATCATTTTTCTTTAATACCCCATTCATAATTCTGTAGTAAACAATAATACCACGGAAACTATTAAACACACTATCAAAAATTAAAGCTTGCAATGGGGCTTCCGTATCACCTACTGGAGCAGGGATACGTTCGGCAATTGCTTGCAGTATTTCTTCAATACCAATACCTGAACGGCCACTGGCTAGTAAAATATCTTCTTGCTTACAACCTATTAATTCAATAATTTGGTCGGTTACTTCTGGAATTTTAGCACCATCCATATCAATTTTATTAATGACTGGAATAATCTCTAAATTATTTTCCAATGCTAAATATAAATTGCTAATAGTTTGTGCTTGTATACCTTGTGAAGCGTCTACTAACAATAAAGCACCCTCACAAGCTGCTAAGGCTCTACTTACTTCATAACTAAAGTCAACGTGACCTGGTGTGTCAATTAAATTATAAGTATAAGTAGTTCCTTTATGTATATAATTAATTTGAATAGCGTGACTCTTAATGGTAATACCTTTCTCACGCTCTAAATCCATATCATCCAAAACCTGATTCATCATCTCACGCTCGGTAATCGTTTTAGTATGTTCTAATAAACGATCGGCCAAGGTACTTTTACCGTGATCGATATGTGCGATGATACAAAAATTTCTTATATTCTTCATGTAGGTAAGACTTACTTTTAATTTTAAGAAAGAGCATTTATGATGGCTGTAAATTCAGTAGCAACTAAAGAAGCGCCACCTACTAGTCCGCCATCTACATCAGGTTGAGAGAATATTTCTTTTGCATTAGAAGCTTTTACACTTCCTCCATATAAAATAGAAATTTCATTGGCTATAGCTTCACCATATTGACTTGCAAAACAAGATCTAATATAAGCATGTATATCTTGGGCCTGTGCACTTGATGCAGTTTTACCTGTACCAATGGCCCATATAGGTTCATAAGCAATAACTACTTTTACAATAGCCTCAGCTGATAAATGAAATAAAGAATTTTTTAATTGCGCTTCAACAAATGCATTTTGTGTTTCTGCTTCTCTAATCGCAAGAGGTTCGCCGCAACAAAAAATGGGTGTACTATGAATTGATAATATGGCATTTACTTTTTCTGCTAATAAGGCGTCAGATTCAGCAAAATATTCACGACGCTCAGAATGTCCAACAATAATATGCTTCACACCTATAGATTCTAACATAGATGCTGAAACTTCTCCAGTATAGGCACCCGATTCTTTCTGATGACAGTTTTGTGCTGCAACAAATACATTCGGTTTGTTGGCTAATTTTGCTAAGGCTAAAGGAATATAAATAGCCGGCACTGCAAAAATAGCTTCCTGATTTGCGCCTAATGAATTTGAGCTAGCTACTAATTCATTTAATAAAGTCTCTGCTTGAGCAAGAGATAAATTCATTTTCCAATTGGCGGCGGCTATTTGTTTACGCATAATAATTATAGGAAGTTTAGTGGGCTAATGATGAGCGCTGCAAAGGTATTAAATTCAAGCCTTAATTAATGATGATTTACTTGATATAAATGCTTCAAAACCTGCTTTTCGGCCTCTGAAATGGTAAATCCTTTCAATTTTTTCCAATTATGGATATCCTCTAGGGCTTTGTCCAATTGATAGCCTGGGATTATCCCCCAAGTAAAATTGGGTATATGTTTAGGAAGTAGCCCATTTCCAAAGATATTGGCACTGACCCCAATATAGGAACCAGTATTAATACTCGATTGAATGGCAAAACGGCTATAATCACCTACCAGCATACCCATTTTCTGGCCTACATTTTCCCATTCCCCCTTAAATTCATTCCACATCTGTATTTCCCCAGCTGTATTTTTGATATTACTATTACAAGTGCCTGCGCCTAAATTGCACCAATGTCCAATAATGCTATCCCCTAAATAACCCTCATGGCCTTTATTAGAATAACCCATTAAAATGGAATTCTTAATCTCACCACCTGCTAAACAATAAGGGCCAATACTGGTAGATCCATAAATGCTGGAATTCATTTTCACCACCCCTTTTTTACCTAATGTAAAGGAACCTCGAATAGAAGAACCTTCCATTACAATTGCTTCATTACCAATATATATAAAGCCTTCACTTGCATTTAAATTAGCACATAAAACTGAAGCCCCCTTCTCTATAAAAATCTGGTCTTTATTAACGACATTATTGGAAGGGTCAATGGGCTCAGATTTTCTTTGACTAGCTACCCATTTAAAATCTCTTTCAATGAGCTTAGAATGGATAGATAATAGCTGTAACTGATTTAGTACAAAGGAAACCTCATCAAATACAATGGGTGGCTTTTCAGCTAGTAAAATTTTGGAAATTTGTCTTTCCTTGGTTTTAGTAGCAATCCACTTTTCTCCAGCCGTCATTAACTTTTCTCCTTCATTTAGGCTATTAATAGCTTTCAATAAGCCTTCAGAAGGAATACAGGCCACATTGATAAAAAATAGAGATTCGGTAGTACTAAGAAATTCAGAGTCCTCGTATAAGGCTTGTAAATAAGGAGCTGTATACACACCGCAAGCTTCATGGGTATACTGTTCCCATCTTTCTTTAAAAGTAAAAATGCCTACCCTACAAGTTGCCAAAGATTGGGTTAAGGTAAAAGGATAAAAATGATCCCTTTCTGCGATATCTACTAAGATATATTGCATTGAATACTTTTAAAATGAATGCTTTTGAAAGCATTCAAATTTAGTCAAAGTCTTGTCAAACTTATGCCAAAGTTTATTGAATCAGGATAAGTTCCTAACAGATGTTCATTTTATGCTTATTTTTGAAGCCTAATTCAAATATTATGCAATTCGGCACATTTAATTATCCCGTTCCAGCCAATGAACCCGTATTAACTTATGCACCTGGTTCTGCTGAAAAATTAGCTTTAAAACAAGCCATTGTTTCTCTAAAGAAAAAATCATTGGACATACCGATGATTATAAATGGTAAAGAAGTTAGAACTGATTTAAAGCAAGCCATACATCCTCCCCACGAAATAAAACATACACTGGGTTATTTTCATATGGGTAATAAAAAACATGTAGATCAAGCCGTTAATGCAGGATTAAAAGTGAGAACTGCATGGTCAAATATGAATTGGGAAGCAAGGGCACATATATTTTTAAAAGCTGCCGATTTATTAGCGACTAAATATCGTTTTGAAATGAATGCGGCCACGATGTTAGGTCAAAGTAAAAATGCTTATCAAGCAGAGATAGACGCCTCTTGTGAGTTAATTGATTTTTTAAGATTCAATGTTCATTTTTTAAGTCAGATATATCAGCAACAACCTGTTTCTTCTACTGGCATTCATAATAGAATGGAATACCGTGGACTAGAAGGATTTGTACTTGCTATTACTCCATTTAATTTTACAGCTATTGGTGGCAACCTGCCAGCTTCTGCTGCTATGTGTGGCAATGTAGTTGTTTGGAAACCAGCTAACACACAAATTTATTCTGCACAATTATTTATGCGCATTATGAAAGAAGCGGGCCTTCCAGATGGTGTAATTAATATAGTGTTTGTAGATGGCCCTACCATTGGTGCTACTTGTTTTGCGCATCCCGATTTTGCGGGCGTTCATTTTACAGGAAGTACAGGGGTGTTTAATTATATGTGGAAACAAATTGGAGAGAATATTTCAAAATATAAAACCTATCCAAGAATTGTAGGTGAAACTGGAGGTAAAGATTTTGTAATGGTACATGAAACTGCTGATGTAGATACGGTGGTTACAGCGCTTGCGCGTGGTGCATTTGAATACCAAGGACAAAAATGTTCTGCCGCCTCTCGTGCATACTTACCCTCTAATATTGCTCCAGCCATTAAAGAAAAATTAGTGAAGGCAATTAAGACGATGAAAATGGGTACGGTTGAAAATTTTTCCAATTTTGTGAATGCAGTTATTGATGAAAAATCTTTTGACAATATTGCTAAATATATTGATCAAGTAAAAAAAGATAAAAAAGCTAAAATACTTGTAGGTGGAAATTATAGTAAAAAATTAGGCTACTTTATTGAACCTACAGTAATTGAAACCACTGATCCAAAATACACAACAATGTGTGAAGAAATTTTTGGACCAGTACTTACTATTTATACATACCCTGCAGCTGAATATGAAAAAACATTAAAGCTTTTGGATAGCACTTCTAAATATGCATTAACCGGAGCCATAATTGCACAAGACAGATCAGCGATTGAACTTGCCACTAAATTGTTAAGACATGCAGCGGGCAATTTTTATATCAACGATAAGCCTACAGGTGCCGTTGTAGGACAACAACCTTTTGGAGGTGCCAGGGCTTCAGGAACCAATGATAAAGCAGGTTCTATGTTGAATTTATATAGATGGTTAAGCGCAAGGACAATTAAAGAGACCTTTAACCCTCCTACCGACTATACTTACCCATTTTTAAAAGAAGCCTAAAGCACTGTTTTTTGCTCTATTTTATGGTAGAAAACAGTATATTTGCTGCTCAAAATTAAAGGACTGTGGCCCAAAAATTTTCTAAAGAAACATATCTCTATTGGTACGAACTCATGCAGTTAATACGTCAGTTTGAATCCAAGGCAGAAGAGATGTACAAAATGGCTGGAAAAATCAGAGGTTTTTTCCACGTTTATAATGGACAGGAAGCCATTGCAGCTGGCTGTATGACAGCTACTAACCCAGAAGACCCCTTTATTACTGGATACCGTGACCACGGTTTAGCCTTGGCTAAAGGAATGAGCCCCAATTCGGCTATGGCTGAGTTATACGGGAAGGCAACAGGTTGTTCTAAAGGAAAAGGCGGCAGTATGCACTTATTTAGTAAGGAACATAATTTCTTTGGTGGACATGGCATTGTGGGTGCCCAAATTGGAACAGGAGCTGGTTTAGCTTTTGCAGAACAATACCGTGGTTCAAAAAATGTGGTTTTATGTTATTTTGGAGATGGCGCTGCCAGACAAGGTATGTTGCATGAGGTATTTAATTTAGCCATGCTTTGGAAATTACCAGTGGTATTTATTTGCGAGAATAACAACTACGCAATGGGTACTTCCATTGAAAGAACAAGTAATGTGATTGATATCTATAAATTAGCCGATGCCTATGAAATGCCTTCTGATAAAATAGATGGTATGACAGCAGAAGCAGTTCATGAAGGTGTAACAAGAGCTGTGAAAAGAGCCCGTAATGGTGAAGGCCCTACTTTATTAGAAATGAAAACCTATCGATATAAAGGTCACTCTGTATCGGATCCTCAAAAATACCGTACTAAGGACGAGGTAGAAGATTATAAAAATCAAGACCCTATTACGAAAGTCCATAGCACTATACTTGAAAATAAATTTGCCACTATTGAAGAACTTAATGCGATTGATGAAAAAATAGCAGGTATTGTAGAAGCTTCTGTAAAATTTGCAGAAGAAAGTCCATGGCCTGATGATAGTGAATTGTTGAAAGATGTATACATTGATTCATCTTACCCTTTTATTGTAGACTAATTATAACAAATATATATGAGCGAATTACACCAAGAAAAACACCCTTTTGTAGATTTTGTAAAAACAAATCAAAAAACTTTAACCTACACTTTAACTGCTTTAGTAGTGATTGTATTAGCATATTTTGGTTATACAGAATTATACCAAAATCCAAGAGAAGCTAAGGCCACAGATACGATGTTTACAGCTGAAAAGTACTTTGCTTTAGACTCCTCTAATTATGTACTCAACGGAGATGGCACTAATAAAGGCGTATTGTATGTTATAAAACAATACAGTGGCACCAAGGCAGCTAATTTAGCTAATTACTATGCAGGTATTAGTTATTACCGTTTAAACGACTATAAAAAGTCTATCGAATATTTAAAGGACTTCTCTACTTCTGCTAAGCAAGTGCAAGCCATTGCTTATGGAACCATTGGAGATGCTTATGCCGATTTAAAAAACAATGAAGAGGCTATAGAATACTATAAAAAAGCGGGTGGACATTTCCCTGAAGATGAAGGAATTTCTGCTGAATATTTATTCCGTGCTGCTTCTTTATTAGAAATGAATGGTAAGGCAGATGATGCTATTGAAATTTATACCACCATTAAGACGAAGTATCCTAAAACAGAAAAAGGCTTCCAAGCCGATAAGTATATTAATAGACTGAAGGTGCAGCCTTAATTTATTTAGCTTAATTAGCTAAGTATTCTTATTTTTGATACATGACAGTACAGCTATTTATTCCTTGTTTTATGGATCAATTGTATCCACAAGCTGCTTATAATACTATTAAGGTATTAGAAAAGGCAGGTTGTAAGGTTAAATATAACGAACAACAAACTTGTTGTGGTCAGCCTGCTTTTAATGCTGGTTTTTGGAGCGAGTCTAAAGATGTATGTACCAAATTTGTACAAGACTTTGATGGTGCCGATTATATTGTAAGCCCTAGTGCAAGTTGTACAGGTTTTGTTAGAAATAATTTTGGAAAAATTTTTGAGAACAATGCCTTTCAAAGTCCTGCTAAAAAAGTAACCAATAGAATGTTTGAACTTTCAGAATTCTTGGTTAAAATTTTAAATGTTACCGACCTAGGTGCCAAGTTTGAAGGCAAGGCTACTTATCACGATAGTTGTGCGGGTTTAAGAGAATGTCATATAAAACAAGAGCCAAGACAATTATTATCTAAAGTAGCTGGTTTGGAATTAGTGGAAATGAATGAAGTGGAAACCTGTTGTGGTTTTGGAGGAAGTTTTGCGGTGAAGTATGATACCATTAGTGTTTCTATGGCCGATCAAAAAATTGAAAATATTATTAATACGAAAGCCGAATATTTAATTAGCACCGATTCAAGTTGTTTAATGCATTTAGAGGGCCGTATGAAATTCAATGGCAATAATGTGCAAATACTGCATTTAGCTGATGTACTAGCAAGTGGATATTAAATAAATTTTACTATGGCCTATTGGTTAATTAAATCAGAACCCTTCAAATATTCTTGGGATCAGTTTGTCAAAGACAAAAAAACATTCTGGGATGGTGTAAGAAATTATGGTGCCCGTAATAATTTAAGGTCAATGAAAAAAGGCGACCTTGCTTTTTGGTACCATAGCAATGAAGGCATGGAAATTGTTGGTATTGCTAAAGTAGTTAAAGAATCTTACCAAGACCCAACCACAGAAGAAACCGCTTGGTTAGCCGTTGATTTTGCTCCTCATGAAAAACTTAAATATCCTGTGAAATTAGCTGACGTAAAAGCCAATACCAATTTAGCTGATATGGCCTTGGTAAGATTAGGACGATTATCCGTACAGCCTGTTACAGATAAAGAGTGGAAGGAAGTCATGAAAATGAGCCAGGGGAAATAAGCTCTATAATAAGTATTCGGATATTACTTAAAAAATACATAGCCAATAAATATGGCTATTATGACCCCTATTATATCTGCAAAAATACCAGCCCATAAAGCATATCTAACTTTTTTAATACCCACGCTTCCAAAATATAGAGCAATTATATAAAAAGTTGTATCTGCAGAGCCCTGAAATATGGAGGCTAATTTACCTACAAAAGAATCGGGTCCTTGGTTTTGAAATATATCTAACATCATTCCCCTAGCTCCACTCCCACTTAAGGGTTTCATAATAGCCACCGGTAATGCTCCTATAAATTCTGTATTCATTCCTGTTAATTGAATTAAATACGTAATGGCATTTAAAACATATGTCATAGCACCACTATCTCTAAATACACGAATAGCTACTAACATGGCCACTAAATAAGGTATAATTTTTATTATTACTTCAAAACCATTTTTAGCCCCTTCAATAAATGCGTCAAATACAGATACTTTTTTATAGGCACCTCCTAGAATAATGGCAACAATAATTACAAGAAGTAATCCACTACCTATAACTTTAGAAAATACTTCTTTATTAAAGGGACTTAAAGAATTCACTCCAAAAAGTACACCTACCATTATTAATACTAAAGCTATTAACCAGCTAATTAAAACCTTATCCCATTTTAATTTTTGATAGAACCCTACCATTAATATAGAGGCAAGTGTGGTTCCAATGGTGGCTAAAACGCAGGGTATAAAAATACTTGCTGCATCTTGAGAGCCTGCAGCTAACCTATAAGAAATAATAGTTAAAGGAATAATGGTAAGTCCACTAGTATGTAAAACCAAAAACATGATTTGCGCATTGGTGGCCTTTTCTTTTTCAGGGTTTAAACTTTGTAGGCTTTCCATAGCTTTTAAACCAAAAGGGGTGGCTGCATTATCTAATCCTAACATATTGGCAGAAAAATTCATCACCATCTGGCCCATGGCTGGATGATTGGCGGGTACTTCTGGGAATAAACGACTTAAAAATGGGTTCATCCATTTGGCTAACTTTTGGATAGCCCCTGCTTTTTCAGCAATATTCATCAAACCTAAGAAAAAGACCATGGTACCCGCTAAAGGGAAGGCGACATCAATTACAGAGGACTTTGCGGAATCAAAGATGCCATCGGCTAATAACTTGAAAATGGTGGTATCGCCCAAAAAAACAAGTTTACATAGGGCTATGATAAAGGCAATTACAAAAAAACCCATCCAAATAATATTCAAGGCCATAATCAATTGTTTATGGTTCTAATATAGTCATTTTTGAGTTTAGAATTGTATTTTTGCGCTCTTAAAACAATAGATATTATGGCTTTACAGGCAGGGATTGTGGGATTACCCAATGTAGGAAAATCGACCTTATTTAATGCAGTTAGTAATAGTGCTAAAGCGCAGGCAAGCAATTACAGATTCTGTACCATCGAACCCAATGTAGGTTTAGTGGATGTGCCCGATAATAGAATGCAACAATTAGCAGATTTAATTATCCCTAACAGAATTGTGCCTACTCAATTAGAAATTGTGGACATTGCTGGTTTAGTGAAAGGCGCAAGTAAGGGGGAAGGATTAGGTAATAAGTTTTTAGCTAATATTAGAGAAGTGAGTGCCGTTATACATGTGATCAGATGTTTTGAAGATGAAAATGTATTAAGAGAAGAAGGTGTCATCAATCCTATTGCGGATAAAGAAATTATTGAAACTGAATTACAATTAAAAGATTTAGATAGTGTTGACAAGAAAATTCAACGCTGCGAGAAAATGGCTAAAACCGATCCGAAGGCCAAAGTAGAATTAGAGGTTTTACAAAAATGTAAAATACATTTAGAACAAGGTAAAAGTATTCGTTCCTTGGACTTGTCTAAAGAAGACAGATTGGCCATTGCAGATAGTTTTTTATTAACTGAAAAACCTGTAATGTATGTTGCCAATGTGGATGAAGCTTCCATGCACACAGGCAATAAGTTCTCAGCAATGTTAGTAGAAATGGCCAAGGCTGAAGGTGCTGAAGTAATTGTAATGTGTAATAATATTGAATCGCAGATTGCAGAACTAGAAGATCCTGCAGATAGAGCGGTATTTATGGATGAATATAAAATGACAGAGCCTGCTTTAAACCGTCTAATTCAATCGGCCTATAAATTATTAAACTTAGAAACTTACTTTACTGCAGGTGTCCAAGAAGTTCGCGCTTGGACTATTGGTAAAGGATGGAAAGCGCCTCAAGCTGCTAGCGTTATTCATACCGATTTTGAAAAAGGATTTATTAAAGCGGAAGTAATTGCTTTTGATGATTTTATTAAATTCAAAAGTGAGGCCGCCTGTAGAGAAAATGGAAAACTAAGAATTGAAGGAAAGGAATATATTGTGAAAGATGGTGATGTAATGCATTTCAGATTTAACGTATAGATTTAACGTATAGATTTATTTTTGAGCATATAATTTATACAAAAACATATAATTGTATTGTAGATCATAATACAAAACTTTATCAGTTACAATAGCAATGAATAAAAAAACTCCCATATTATTGGCTTTATTTACAGCTACCTTATTTGCATGTAATTCAGATAATACTGATGCTATTAATGAGAACGCTATTGCTGCGCCTACTGCTTTATCTTATGAAATTATTAAGGTTTACCCTCATGATACAAGTTCTTATACACAAGGTTTGGAATGGAATGGAAATAAACTAATAGAGAGTACTGGACTAGAAGGAAAAAGTGTTTTACAAGTATTGGATTCCAATATGAAGCCCTTAGGTAATAAAGTAAAATTAGATAAAGAATATTTTGGAGAAGGTACTACCCTATTTCAGAATAAAATTTATCAACTTACTTGGAAAACCCATAAAGTTTTTGTCTATGACGCTAAAACATTAAAAAAGACTAACGAACTATACTGGCCCTATGAAGGCTGGGGTCTTACACATAACGATACCTCTTTAATTGTTTCTACTGGCGAAAGCAACATTTATTTTGTAAACCCCACTGATTTTTCTATACAGAAAACCTTGGGGGTATTTAATCAATATGGATATTTGAGTAATATCAATGAGCTAGAATTTGTAAACGGACAATTATACTCTAATTTATATGGTCGTAATGAGGTGGTTGTAATTGACCCACAAACTGGTCAGGTTAAAAGCAGTATTGATTTTAGTAATTTACTATCTCAAGCAGGCGTTAAGTATGATCCTTTAAGTATTGATGCAGGTTATGTAATGAATGGAATTGCCTATCATGCTGATAAGAAAACCTTTTTTGTTACAGGTAAATGTTGGCCTGTTTTAGTAGAAATTCGTTTACGATAAAATTAGTCTATCTTTTTTATTTCATAAATTAAGGAGCTTCCTCTATCTGCATTGCGTAAGGCTATTATATTAGAAATACAGCCAACAAAAAAAGCGCGCATCATTCCAATCATTCCTGATTGTTTATATTTTTCACTGAGTAAGCTAACATAAAAACTATCAAACCACATAGGCAGCTTTTGAACAATAGTCATTTTATGTTTTTTGGCTAAATAATGCATGGATAATGGAGAAAAATGATATAAATGCCTTGGAACATCATAAGCCGCCCAATAATTCTTATAAAACCCTGCATCGTAGCTTGTATAATTAGGTACAGCTATAATTAACCTTCCATTAGGTTTGAGTAAACTATGAAATGTTTTCATATAGGTATTTAAATCATGCACATGTTCTAGTACATGCCATAAAGTAATAACTTCATATTTTGCAGGCTCTAATTGATAAAGCGCTTCAATGGGTAGTAAGTTTATATCATAATTGTCAAGGGCTTTTTGTCTACTAGCCGCATCAGGTTCTAATGCTGTCACTTTCCATCCCTTTTTGAACATAGAATGCGCAAATGCTCCAGTACCAGCCCCCACTTCTAGTAGTTGTCCCTTATGGCCTGTAAATAGCGATTGAACCCAGTTTGTCTTTTGAGTAAGGGTATGATTTCTTACTTTATGATAAATTTGATTCACAATACCTTCTTTTGTGTCGGTATGTGATATATAAGAAGGGAAATTATAATAAGGTACAATGTCTTGTTTACTAGGTGCTGGATCGGTATATTCTAAGCTACAATTGGCGCATTGAATAATTTGAAAATCTTCTCCTGTAAGTGAGTAATCCTTAGTATGTAATAATGCAGCTATGTCTTCCTTATTACAAATGGGACAAGGAGAAAATTTTTTATGATTTTCAGGCATATTTAAAAAGATTTAAATACAATTGCTGCTATGGCTAAAATAAATAAAATGATTGCTATCCAAGGCCATTGAATAGATTTTGGTTTTTCCACCTCTTCATTGGTTTGAATAGGGCTAATGGTGATGTCTTTATAAAAATGCTTGGATGTAAAATTATTTACCCAAGTATATTCGTCCCCTTTTTTTTCAACACAACCTAAATTGCCAATAGTTAAACTGGCATCTTGATTTTCGAAGTTTTTTTGTAAAAACTGTTCGAATTGAATATTGGCCTGTTCGTTAGAAATAGATAGCGCTTCTGCTAAATAAGTGTAAAATTCAGCGCTTGGTTTCTTTTTAGCTGTCGTAAATAAAATATCTAGTTCAGGTGCATGTAAGGTATCTCCTATCCAAGTAGCTGGCTTTTTTGTTAAATGAATGGTGCCAATATTAGTAAGCACTAATTCATTATGTTGTACAAAATATTGTTGAAGTATTTTTTCCATAGTTATTTATGAAACGAATATACGATACCAGCAATTAATTGAACTCCTAAAGAAGGATATTCTGCCCAACGTTGATATTTTTTATCTAATAAGTTCTCCCCTTTAGCCCAGGCTTTCAAATGGGTGGTTAATTGATAGTTAAAAGAAGCGTTTAAGACTACTGCCTTATTTAAATCATAGGCATTATTAGCCTCGTTTTCAAACGTAGCGCCAGACCAATATTGCATACTTCCATTAAATGACCATTTTTTACTAGGATACCAACTAAGCTCTCCATTCAAATTCAGCGGTAAAATACCCCAAGCATTGGTATTTTCTTTTATAGAATTAAACTGAATATACTTAGCATTCGCTTTTAGAATGAATTGATCGCTTATTTGATAACGCATGGCTGTAACCAATTCTAAAGTAATTGCCCTGTATTCAAATATGGGTTGAAATTGTAAACCAAAAAATTGAGAGCTAGCGGTATTGTTTATTCGGTTGAAGAAAGGAATATTGCGATAATCATTTAAGGACAATCCAAAATTGTATTGTAAGTTTTTAGATGCACTGATAAAAAGAGATAATTCCTTTTTTTCTTGGGTGGTTATTTTTAATGAAGTAGGAGCAGCTATCCAAGGATTCACCATTGAAAGGATAGCATAATTATTATTGGTTAAAATAGTTTGCCAATTAGCTACTAATAAATAGTTAGTATCCTTTAATTTTTTACTAAACTGAATAACTGGGAATAAAGCAAAATCTTGTGTAGTGAAACTAGGGTTAACACCTACTTTAATACCAGCATTCCATTTATTTAATTCAATGGAGGGTTGTATGATAAATATAGAATTGGCCTGATTCGTATAGTTTGTATGCGTATACTTATTATAGTTATAACTAAAATCTAAATTCAAACTTCCAGTACCTTTTAATTTAAAACTCATTGGGTTGTACAATTCTACCCATAAATTATTAGTGGAGGCAAGACCTTTGAAATTTTCGAATTTAACAGTGGGGTTGAATAATTTATTGATTAAACTGTTATTTGAATTTTCATTCACCCATTTAATAGAAGTTCCAAACAACGTAAAAGGTTGTGCATAATCTGTTAAGGATAAACTACTATTATCTGGTACTAAACCAAACCTATACCTTTGTGTATTTTGTATAAAAGCTTCCGCTTGAACTGCGTATTTTTCATTTAATTGAAGGTTACCAATATAGGCAAAATTTTTATGGTTAAACTGCTGTAGGTATAGAATACCATTGGAGGTCTCCAAACTAGCTTCAAAGGCATGTGAATGTTTGTTTTCATCTATTGCATTGTAAGTAGCCTCAAAAAACTGATTGTTATAATTACCAAACCCTATTTTCAAATTGGTGGTATTCACTGGAAAAGAGGTCTCTTTTTCTTTATAGGATCTTGGAATTAAAGAGATTGGTCTGTATTGAAAGCTTAAATTTTGCGTGGGCACTTGATAGTTAAGTACTGTAGTAAAAGTATCTATTTTATTCGTGGCTTTTGTGAAATTTAATTTTGCTATATTTTTCAGCTGTGGTTTAAAGGCTGAAATAATACTCACTTCTTTTTCAGGGATAGTATCTAGTTTGGGTTTAGCTATATTATTAGCAATAATAAGTTTTGATAAATCGGCTGTTTCAATATTTAGCCTAGTAGTAGACTTCTTATTTTTCTTCTTACTAGATTTAACCGATTTCTTTTTCTTCTTAGTAACCGCTTTTTTACTAGCTGTAATCTTTGCCTTTTTCTTATTTTTTTGTTGGCTACTTCCTACCGTTAAGAAACAGAAAATACAAATGAATAAAAAAATATATTTTAAAAAATACTTCATAATGTGTTATTTAATTGTTGGTGTTTCAGTCAATTCTTTTAATTTTTGAGCAGCAACAATTTTAAGTGGTTCAATAGTGGCATTATCAGCTACACTCTTATAAGTAGCGATAGCATTAAAGCTGTCTTTCTGTGCAACATAAATATCGCCCAATAAAATATAGGTACTGGTTACCCAGTATTCATAAGAAGCTTGTTTTTTAATAATGTCAAAGGCCGTTTTCTCCGCTAAGCTTAACTTGTTTTGTATTAAATATAAATTAGCTAATTGGTAATGCGCTTCCGCTGTAATGACACTAGAGCCCGTTTTAATGACTTTATTAATTATTTGTATAGCGGCACTGGTATCCCCAGCTATTAGTTTTTGATGGTAAATGATCATATTGGCCATTTCAATATCATCCATGGCGCTATTTTTATCCTCAATAATTTCTTGGGCTATATTATTAGCATCCGCCCATTTCTGCGCTTTAAATTGGCATCTTAATAAACCCTTATTGGCTTCTACTACATTTTCCTTCTGAGTGGCTATTTGTAATAGTATAGAGAAATATTTTTCAGCTAAATTGTAATTTTGATAATTAAAGTAATTTAATCTTGCGGCTATCAGTGCTGCCCTTTCTGCATAGATATTAGGAGCGATATCAGCTAATTTTGAAAAATAAACCAAGGCAGTATCATAGGATTGTTTAGAATAAGCGATTTCTGCTATTAAGTTGGTGGCTTCTAGACTATATCTTCCATTAGGGAATTTTTGTAAATAAGCGCTAAAGCCAATGGCCGATTCTGTATATCTTTTTTGTTCATATTTAATAACAGAAGCCCTGAATATTAAAGAATCTTGTTCATTCACTGTTAATGGATGTCCATAGTCGTTCATAAACTGAACATATAATTCTGGCGTTTGATCTTCGATAAAAATATTACGGATATATTCAATAGCATTTTCACTTTCAGTAGAATTGGGATAAGATGCATATAAGTCTTTAAAAGTAGATAGGGCTATTATGTTTTTATCCAAATTAAAATATACTATTCCTAATTTATAAAAAGTTTGAGGGTAAAATTGGGTAGCTGATTTATCTAAACTTATTTTAGTTAAAGGCGCAATAGCATCTTGAAACTTTTCTTGACTTACATAAGTATCTGCCAATTCCATTCTTGCATCATTAATATAAGTAGAGTTTGGAAAACTAGATTCAAAATTAGTAAGCATTTTAATTTTCTCATTCACCTTCCCTATGCCTCCTAATAGGGTTGCTTTTTGTAAAAATGCATAGTCGGCATAAGACCATGATAAATCTATTACTCGTTGGTAAGTAGCTAAGGCCTCATTCATTTTTTTTAACATCATCTGACAATCTGCAACTCTTACATAGGCATCTTGCTGAAAATGATTTAATGCTATACCTGGATCTAGACTTGATATCTCTTTAAACTGTAATAATGCTTTTTGATAAGCTCCATTTTTCAAAAAACAATAGCCTAATATATACCTGGCATTTGTCGCATTTACTTCTCCAACATTAACAGGATCTAACATGTATTTCTGTAAATAACCAATAGCGTCTGCAATGAGGCCCATCTTATAACTTATTTCACCTAACCAAAAATGAGTAGCAGATAGGAAATTCCCATTATAAGGTGCGTTTCTTAGTTGATTCAATAAAGTATAGGCCTTCTCTACTTCTCCGTCATTGATATGGTTGCAGGATAGTCCATATAAAATGGCTGGATATATTTTCAATAATTCAAGTGAAGGGTTTTCCACTAATTGATAAGCTTCTAATGCTTGCTTATAATTATTATTAAGTGCTAAGGCAGTAATCCACAAAGCCTTTGATTCTGGGAAGTAAGTAGATTGAGGATAGTTTTCAATAAACTTATCTAATACAGTAACGGCAAGACTATATTCTTTAAGTTCTACCAGTAATTTTCCATAGTTAAATAGTGAAATTTCTTTTTGTTCTAAATTGATACTCTTAGAAGCACAAAGCATAAAAGCATTCTTAGCTCCATTTTTATCATTTACTTTCAAATAGGCTGTTCCCAATAAGTACATACTATTTTGACCTAATGAGTCATCTACATTGGCTAATTTTTTAAACCCTTCAATAGATTTTTCCCATTGTTGATCTTGGAAATAACAAAATGAAAGTTGGTATAAGTCTTGAACTTCTACAATGTCTTGAGCAGCCACATATTTTGCCAGGTAAGGAACTGCTTTTTGATATTGTTTCTTTTCAAACAATAAATGCCCCATTAACTGCTGTAATTGTAAATTATAGTACTGCCCTTCTAATTGTAAAGCTCTTTCACAATTAACCATGGCGGCATCTATATCTCCATTGAAATAGTATATCTGACTAATATAAAAGGGCGTTAAGCTAGCGTATGCTTCATTACTGCTGGCAATTTCAAAACAAGCTAAAGCCAAATTAAAGTCCTTTTTTTGAAGTGCAATGAAGCCTGCATAATAATTGGCATCGGTATAATACTTGGATTTTTTTAACTGTCTGATACTATTTAATAAATTGGTGGCCTTGTCCCAGTTACCTAATTTGAAATATAAATAACCTTGAAGATACTTCATGGTAATAAGCTCCTCGTTGTTCAAATCGGCAATACTTACTTTATCAAAAGCATTCAAGGCCTCCTGGGTATTTTGTTTTTTTACGTAATAGTCCCCTAAATAGAAGTTAATTCTAGCCTTGAAAATTTTATTGTTGGAAGACTTTAGATAATTGATGGCTAAATTTTCAGCTGCCGGTTTTTGTAAAACAAGTGATAAATAAGTATAGTAGTAATTAATATCTTCTTGCTTAGGTTTTAAATGATAAGCCGTTTGGATATATTGAAAAGCAGCCAGTGTATCGCCCTGATGAAGTGCATGCACTCCTTTTTGAAAAACAGGGTCTAAGGATCTCGTGTTTTGGCTATATTGAGCTTTTGTCTGATATGCAAAAATCATTAATATAAATAAGGCCCCTACTCTAATGCTTAATGATTTCATGCTACTTGTTTATTAATTACCCAAAATTACGCTGTACTAATAAAACGAAGCTTATTTACTGCTTATTGTGGAAAAACATAATTCATTCGTAAATTTGTCAACAATAACAATAAAACATGTACGAATTCAACACACAGGTAAGAGTAAGGTATGCAGAAGCAGATCCTATGAATGTGGTTTACTATGGTAATTATGCTCAGTATTTCGAAGTGGGCAGAGTGGAAAGCTTAAGAAATTTAGGTATAAGCTATAAAGGCATTGAGGATATGGGTATTATGCTACCTGTAGTGGAATTAAATATTAAGTATTTAAGACCTGCTAAATATGATGATTTACTAACCATCAAATCCCAAATTAAGGAACTACCTACAGAGCATAAAATTGTATTTGATCAGGAAATTTATAATGAGGAAGGAAAACTATTAACCATCGGTAAAGTGAAGCTTTATTTTATGGATAGCAAACTGGGTAAAAGGGTAACTATGCCGGCTATCATGCTTGAAAAACTAAGCACCTATTTTAGATAAAAACCGCTGTTTTTTAGTTTACTTTGCACCCTATAACCCTGATTCAATGAACCCTATTCAAGCTACCATTATTACCATCGGTGACGAGTTATTAATTGGGCAAGTAATTGATACAAATAGTGCCTTTATCGCACAAGCTTTATTAAAAATAGGCATACCTGTTACTAGTAGAATTGCAGTGGGTGACAAAAAAACGGATATCATTAATGCCTTGGATACAGCTTCTCAAAAAAGCAAAATCATCATTTTAACAGGAGGATTAGGGCCAACAGCAGATGATATTACTAAACCCCTACTCAACGAATATTTTGGCGGCAAAATGATTATTCATCAGCCAAGTCTTGATCATATCACACATATTTTTGAGACAATCCACAAAAGGCCCATGATTGATCGAAATAGAAAGCAAGCTGAGGTTCCAGACGTTTGTGAAGTGCTATTTAATGAAAAAGGAACTGCCCCTGGTATGTTATTTAAAAAAGATGGGGTTTATTATTTTTCATTGCCCGGTGTGCCTCATGAGATGAAATGGTTAATAGAAAATCAGGTTATTCCGGTCATACAAAAATCATTTACCACTGCTTTTATTGCCCATAAAACACTTTTAACGGCAGGCATTGGAGAATCTTTTTTAGCAGAACAAATTGCCCATTTTGAAAATGCATTACCTGACTTTATTAAATTGGCTTACTTACCTAATATTGGAATGGTTCGCCTCAGACTAACTGGGTCTGGTCAAGATGAAAAAGTATTGGCAATTGAAGTGAATGCTCAATTTGAGGCATTGAAGGAAGCTGTAAAAGAATACTTAGTAACAGACGCAGACGAAACCATGGAAATGGTCGTGGGTAATTTATTAAAACAAAGGAACCAAACAGTGTCCACTGCCGAAAGTTGCACAGGTGGTTATATTGGTCATCTATTATCTAAAAATGCGGGTTCTTCCCAGTTTTACACGGGAGGTATTATTAGTTATGATAATCGCATTAAAACCGAATTTTTAGACGTCCCTACTGAAATCTTACAAACGGTGGGAGCTGTGAGTAAAGAAGCCGTTGAACAAATGGCCTTAGCCGTTAGGGAGAAAATGAATACCGATTATGCTATTTCGGTCAGTGGAATTATGGGGCCAAGTGGACAAACCGATGAAAAACCACTTGGAATGGTTTGGGTGGGTGTGGCGAATAGAGAAAAAGTGGTTTCTAAGGTATTTTATCTAAGGTTTGATAGGTTAAGGAATATAGAAGTAACGGCTAATCAAGCTATAAATTTACTAAGGTTATTAATAATCAATAAGATTTAGTCTTATTTTTGCTAAAATTAACTCATATGCCAATTGTGGATCTAGTTTTACCTAAGTTGGGTGAAAGTATCATGGAGGCGACCATTTTAAAATGGCATAAAAAAGTGGGTGATACCATTCAATTAGATGAAACTCTATTGGATATTGCTACAGATAAAGTAGATAGCGAAATTCCTTCCAGTACTGAAGGTATAATTACAGAAATATTATTTGAAGTAAATAGCGTTGTTCCTATTGGAACTGTTATAGCAAGAATTAGCACCACAGCAAATGCGGCTGCTCCTATCATAGCTACTCCCATTATTGAAAATATAGTGATACCTAAAATTGAAAGTATAGTAACTAATGAGCCTACTACTAAAGTAGAAGTACCATTTGTGCCTTCTGCTCCTGTTCAAAAAGAAATTATACCAAACATCGAGGTTAATACTAATTCTAATACTTCATCACTAGAAGCTAAATTCTACTCTCCCTTAGTTTTAAATATTGCACAAAACGAAGGTGTGGGCATGGATGAATTGCAATATATTAATGGTACAGGAAACAATAGCAGAATTACTAAAAAAGATATTTTAGATTTTATTGCGCGCAAAAAAATGGCTATTCATTTAGCTAGTCCAATAGCAAATGAACAAATTATTAATGAGCAAATTGTACAAACGCAAACTATACAGGAACCAATTGTAAACGAACCCCCTACAAGACCGCTACTCAATAAGCCGTTAGATGTATATGCAAATACAACTTCTAATTTCTCGGCATCAAAATCTACTAAATTGGCAAATCCCGATGAAGTGATTGTTTCAGGCGCCACCGAAATAATGGAAATGGATCGTATGCGTAAGTTAATTGCGAAGCATATGGTGGATAGTGTTCAAACTAGTCCCCATGTCACCTCTTTTGTAGAAGTGGATGTAACCAATATGGTGGTATGGAGAGATAAGGTAAAAGAGTTATTTGAAAGAAGAGAAGGAACTAAGATTACTTATACCCCTATGTTCTTAGAATCCATTGCTACGGTGCTGGAGCAATTTCCTATGATCAATTGTAGTTTACAAAGCGATCAAATTATTCTTAAAAAAGATATTAATATAGGAATGGCTACTGCTCTTCCAACTGGTAATTTAATTGTACCTGTTATTAAAGGAACGAATCAATTAAGTATAGTAGGTTTAACAAAGGCTGTCAATAACTTAGCGCAAGCTGCAAGAAATGGTCAATTAAAACCAACCGATACGCAAGGGGGTACCTTCACTGTTACCAATGTAGGTTCTTTTGGAAGTATTATGGGTACACCCATTATTAATCAACCACAAGTAGCTATTCTAGCGTTAGGCGCCATTAAAAAAAGAGCCGTAGTGGTTGAAACACCTTCTGGCGATGCAATACTCGTTCGTCATATAATGTTTATAAGCATGAGCTATGATCACCGTATAGTAGATGGAGCCATGGGTTCTAAATTCTTATCCGCTGTAGGTAAAGAAATTGAAAGCTGGGATCCCAATAGACAGTGGTTTCAATATGTATAATTAATTTTCCTTTTAAATTTTGCTTTTTTAAATCATTATATGAAAGGTATTTTTCTAACCGGATGCCTGCTTATCACTGCTACACTACTCTTTGGTCAAAACAAGGGTAATTTATCAGGCTGGGTGGTTGATAAAAATACCCAATTCCCCATTGCAGGAGTATCTGTTAAGATCTTAAATACTCCCTATTCCACTGTTACAGATAGCAATGGTAAATATGTTTTAAAATCAATTCCAACAGGCCAGTACCAAATAAGATTTATTTCGATAGGCTCTTACCCTCTTACCTTGTTTAATGTAATTGTGAGCTCCGGAAATGAAATAAGTAATACCATAGAATTAATTCCTGAGTCATTTCAATTAGCAGAAGTAAGAGTAGGTGGTAATAGAAAAACGGTAAGGGCTGCTTCTTTAGAAACCCCATTAAGTGTTCAAAGATTAACTTCAGAAGAGATCAAATCTAGTCCAGGTAGTAATTTTGATATTTCTAAAGTGGTACAGACTTTGCCAGGCGTTACAGGTTCTGCTTCCACAGGTGCGGGTTTTAGAAATGATATTATAGTAAGAGGTGGCGCCCCCAATGAAAACGTGTTTTATTTAGATGGAATAGAAATACCCGTCATTAATCATTTTAGTACGCAAGGAAGTGCGGGTGGCCCTCAAGGTATCTTGAATGTATCTTTTATTGATGAGGTTAAATTATCCTCTTCTGCATTTGATGCCAAATTCGATAATGCCCTTTCTTCCGTATTTGAGTTTAAACAAAAAAGAGGCAATTCAGATAAAATACAAGGAAATATAAGAATGGGTGCCACTGAAATTGCCAGTACCTTTGAAGGCCCTTTATCCAAAAATGGGAAAACAACTTTTTTAGTTTCTGCAAGACGTAGTTATTTACAATATTTATTTTATGTATTAGACTTACCCATACGACCTAATTTCTGGGACTATCAGTTTAAAGTAACCCATACTATCGACCCTAAAACTACTTTAACCTTTATAGGCGTAGGCGCAATTGATGAATTTAAATTCGCAGCACCCAGGAATTCAACGCCTCAAAAAATTTATGCTTTAAATACCAGCCCTTCAATTAATCAATGGAGTTATACCCTAGGTGTTACTTTAAAACGATTAATTAAAAAAGGGTATTGGAATTTAGCAATCAGTAAGAGTAACTTATATAATGTAAACGAAAAATATGAGGATAATTTAAATCCTGATAATGGAGAAAAAACATTTGATTATAATTCTAATGACATTGTCAATAATTTAAGATGGGATATTTCAAAAAGTTTATTGGGGATTAAATTCACTACAGGCTTTAATATAGCAGACATTAATTATGACAATAGTACCTATCAGGTGTTGAAATACAATAATCTATTCCCTAATAATGCCACCCCTAGTTTGGGAGACAAAGTTTTAATTAATTATAATTCAAGTTTTAATTATAAGAAGTATGGTGCTTTTTTCCAGATGGGAAAAAGAGCTTTTAATAATAGATTAGGCATTAGTGCGGGTATTAGAAAAGATGGCAATACTTTTACCAATACAGGTAATCAAATTATGCGTCAAATTTCGCCTAGAATAGGCCTGAGCTTAGTGTTAACCGATCAACTTACCTGGAATGCCTCTGTAGGAAAATACTTTAAATTAGCACCCAATACCGCTTTAGGTTTTAAAGACCGTTCAGGTAATTATTTAAATAGAGATGCAAATTATATAGGAAGCTTCCACTATGTTACAGGTTTTGAATATCTACAATCAGAATCTACTCGATTTACAGCAGAAGTTTTTTATAAAAGATATAATGGCGTACCCATTAGTAATGAAAAAGGAATTAGTTTATCCAATTTAGGAGCAGACTTTAACATTTTAGGCAATGAAGATATTTCCACCATTGGTTTAGGCAGAAGCTATGGATATGAATTATTTGCACAACAAAAACTAACAAAACGCTTTTTTGGAGTAGCTAGCTATAGTTTTTTTAGATCTGCCTATAACGATATTCAAGGAAAATACAGTCCTAGTTCTTGGGAAAATATACACTTAATTAGTTTGACGGGCGGTTATAAGTTTAATAGAAACTGGGAGTTAGGCATTAAATTCAGATATCAAGGTGGCGCGCCCTATACCCCTTATGATATGAATTTAAGTAAATTAAACTTCGCCACCTTGGGATCTGGCTTATTTGACTACTCTAAATTAAATACTTTAAGAAGTAGAGCCTTTCATTCAAGTGATTTTAGATTAGATAAAAAATATAACTACAAAAAAACGACTTTTGATTTTTATATAGATATTTCAAATTGGTATGGTGCTAAAACCGTGTCTCCGCCTTACTATATTTTCGCTTACGAGGCAAATGGTAGCTTTAAAACAACCGATGGACTACCTCTTAAAAAAGATGGCTCTAATGGGGAGGCTTCTTTGTATGAAAACAAAACCATCTTTATAACCCCTACAGTGGGCTTTATCTTCGAGTTCTAATTTATTTTTATTTGTGTACTGCGGTGCTGTTTCACTACCCTTCTCATTTGTATAAATACAGAAATGATAATGCAAATAATACCTGCATAGAAACTAAATCCCAATTGTTTTTGCTCTTTAAAAAAGATAAAGGCTAAAATGATGCCATATACAGGCTCTAAATTTAAAGTTACATTTAATGTAAAAGCGCTAATATGCTTTAAAGAAGATAGCATAAGATGCGTTGACCATACAGTACATGCTATGGCTAATATTGCTAACCAAAACCAGTCCATAGAGGTAGGTACTAAGCCTATAGGATTGAATCCTGTATTGAAACCTAGAAATACAATAAATGGCAGTAAAAATAATAAGCCCCCTGTCATTTCATAGGATTGAATGGTTTGCACATCGATATGATTAGTAAATTGTTTGTTTATGATAGAAAAAATAGCAGCAAATAAGGCTGAAAATAAACCTACTATGATACCTGTTCTAAATTGAGTATCAAAATGGAAAATAAATAGTATGCCCAGCAAACTTAATGCACCAATTAATATTTCACTCCATTGAATTTTGGCATGTTTCCAAAGCGGCTCTATCAAGGAGCTAAATAAACTTGTACTTGAAAAACAAACAAGTGCAATGGATACATTGGCTAGTTTAATACTTTGGTAAAAACAAACCCAATGCAGTGCAATGATAGCACCTGTTCCAAGTAAAGAAAGCTTTGTTTTAAGATTGTAGAATTGTAAATTCTTTCTAAATAAAGTCAATATCCATAAAATAATGACAGTCAAAAGTATTCGATAGAATACCAAGACCAATCCATTCAATTTAATTAAAAAACCTAATGGTCCAGTAAGTCCTGCTAAGAAAACAAAAATATGAAGTTGAACTAAGGCCTTCTTAAAAGTTGACACGAATACGTTTTATCAGTTTAACGAAGTTGCCTGTAGCAGACTGCCACTGCATATTCAATACGCCTAACATAGCTTCTTTAATAATACCTTTTGTCATTTTACTAACTCCTATTTTTCTATCAACAAATGTAATAGGTACTTCCTTTATTTTATAGCCCAATTTCCAAGCTGCAAATTTCATTTCAATTTGGAAGGCATAACCAATAAATTGAATAGCGTCCAAATTGATATCGGCTAGCACTTTATTTTTATAACATATAAAACCTGCTGTAGGATCCTTAATAGGCATTCCTGTAATTAATCTTGTATAGGCCGATCCTCCTAGTGAATAAATTCTTCTATCAATTGGCCAGTTTTCAGTTTCACCCCCTCTAACATATCTACTGCCAATAGAAACATCTGCCCCTTTCTCTTCACAAGCAGCTAATAGTTTGTCTAAATCATTGGGATTATGAGAAAAATCGGCGTCCATCTCAAATATATAATCGTAATTTTTTTCTAAAGCCCATTTAAAACCTTGAATATAGGCAGTACCTAATCCTTGTTTGCCTGGTCGCTTTAAAATAAATAATCGGTCTAAGAATTTGCCGAATAAGGCTTCAACAATAGCCGCTGTTCCATCGGGTGAATTGTCATCAATGATTAGGACATGATAATCTGAAGAGAGACCAAGCACTGCATGTAAAATGGCAGAGACATTCTCTTTTTCATTGTAGGTAGGTATTAAAACAATTTTTTTCACTATAACTGGGGGCTATTCGTATAAAATTACGAAAAAAAGGCAAAATGGGTTAGCCTACTTATGCAGAATAGATTTATTCATGATTTCTGTCAATTTTTGCTTGGTATGAAGGGCAAAATCGCCTTTCATCATCCAATCATAGTATTGCGGCTCCTCCTTAAGTACTTGAGTTACAGGCTTCCCTTTGTGCTTACCGAAATTAAATACTTCTACCCCATTTTCAAAGACAAAACGGCGTGCAAAATCAATAATTTCATCTTCTCCTGTAAATTTCACAATAGATTCTACAGAATTCCCAATTTGTGGGTATTTCTCTAACTGAGCTTCCAAAATTTCCCAGGTGGCAGTAGCATCCACTTCAGCACTATGTGCATCTTCTAAATTCTTATTGCAATAAAATTTATAGGCCGCTGTAAGTGTTCTTTGCTCCATC
Organism: Sediminibacterium sp.; assembly: GCA_021300455.1. Taxonomy (GTDB): domain Bacteria; phylum Bacteroidota; class Bacteroidia; order Chitinophagales; family Chitinophagaceae; genus Sediminibacterium. Next base: position 51,413 of record JAJTDP010000003.1, read on the forward strand.
ATATGAAACACTTTCTGAACATCTAATAATTTACGGGTTTCAATATCGGCGTATTGTTTTACTTCGTTGGCTATTTGCTTGAAAGTAGGTGCGTCTTTCAGCATTTCATCAGAAATACCATGCACATCAGATGCAGCCTTTGGAATAGGCATTTCTGGATTTACTAATTTTCTTTTTACTTGTTTAGTCCCATCTGGCATAATTTTTACAATAGCAATTTCTACAATTCTATCTGTACTAACATTAATACCTGTAGTTTCTAGATCAATAAAACAAATAGCCCTATTTAGTTGTAAACGCATATAAATTATTATAAGTGTAAAGTTAGTTAATCTTAGTAACTAAAATCAGGATTAGATATTTATTTAGTTCCATTTTAATGCTTAAATTTGTATCCAAACTTAGACCTCATGCAATGGAATCCTATCATAGATAGCAAGCAGCTTATAGAAATTAAAGCTGCCTCTTTTACCAAACCTCAATTGATTTTAAAACATAGTACAACTTGTAGTATTAGCAAAATGGCCTTGGCTAGATTAGAAAGAGCTGATACACCTAATAATGTAGATTTTCACTATTTAGACCTCATGATCTATAGAAATATTTCAAAAGAAATTGCCGAAAGTTTTGATGTGTCGCACGAATCACCTCAAGTATTATTAATTAAAAATGGTCATTGTGTTTACGACGAAAGTCATGGAGGTATTCAAATGGAAGAAATAGAAGAGCAGGCATTACAGGCTTAATAAATTTTATACAAGCTCAATTACCATTGCTGAAGCCCCTCCTCCTCCATTACAAATTGCGGCCGCTCCATATTTTGCTTTATTCTTTTTAAGAATATGAATTAAGCTTACAATAATTCTGGCACCACTGCAACCCAAAGGATGACCCAATGCCACTGCTCCACCATGCACATTTACTTTAACAGGGTCTATTTTTAAAATTTCTGTATTCACAATTCCTACTACAGAGAAGGCTTCGTTGAATTCAAAAAATTGAATATCGTTTATTGTTAAATTAGCTTTTTGTAAAGCTTTAGGCAATGCTAGTGATGGTGAAGTGGTAAACCATTTTGGATCTTGTTCTGCATCGGCAAAACTTTTTATAATAGCAATGGGTTTAATACCTAATTCTTTTGCTTTTTCAGCGCTCATTAATACCACTGCAGCTGCTCCATCATTCATAGTACTTGCATTGGCTGCAGTAACAGTTCCTTCCTTACTAAATGCAGGGTTTAATTGAGGTAATTTTTCAAAATTTACTTTAGAAGGCTCTTCATCTTTATCTATAATAATGGCTGCTCCTTTTTTCTGTGGAATTTCAACAGGAACAATTTCATCTTTAAACCAACCATTTTCAATAGCAGCTTGCGCTTTTTTATAACTATTCACTGCAAAAGCGTCTTGGGCTTCTCTACTTACATTGTATTTGGTGGCACAAGTATCTGCAAAATTACCCATGGCTACTTTATCGTATACATCTACTAAGCCATCTTTCGCTAATCCATCCTGCATTACCGTATCTCCGTATTTATTACCCCATCTTTGAGTCGTGCTATAAAATGGAACATTACTCATACTTTCCATACCCCCTGCTATAATAATATCGGCATCCCCTAAAATAATATTTTGAGCAGCTATAGCAATGGATTTCATTCCACTTGCACATACTTTATTAATAGTGGTACATATAACTTTATCGGGAAGCCCAGCCGCTTTAGCCGCCTGTCTTGCTGGAGCCTGACCCAGTCCTGCTTGAATAACAGAACCCATGATTACCTCATCTACTAATTCTTTAGATAATCCAGCTTGCTCTAATGCCCCTTTAATGGCAATACCTCCTAAGGCTGTAGCGGTTAATGAACTTAAGGCTCCTCCAAAAGAACCAATGGGTGTTCTTACTGCTGAAACGATATAGACTTCCTTATTCATACTTAAAAATTTAATTAATCTAACCTATAAAATACATGTTTACTAATATATGCTTACTAATACATTTACTTTTAATACACTTATGTAGTAGGCAATACTTCAGTTGGAGTATCTACTTTAGTCTCTGGTATTAAATGAATGCCATCTGCTTCAATGCTTATTAATTTTAATTTATAGAGCATACCTACATTCATTTTAAAAGCTTTTTTACTCATGCCAAAAAAAGCATAAATATCATCTGGGGCCGATTTATCGTGGTAAGGTAAAAATCCCTTATGCGATTTTAGCAAACTCATAATTTTTTGGTTATCGTCCGCTAATTTTTCTCCACCTTGCTTACCTAAGCCAATATCTAATTTATTATCTTCTCTAATTTTCTTTACAAAGGCTTCGTCAATAAATTGACCAATATGTAAATGTGTAAATACTTCATTTTTATAAACAAGTCCTTGATGCACTTGATTCACAATCACTACATAACCAATTTCCGATTCTCTATACACTTGTATTTTAACTTTCTCCCCTTCTTTAACCGTTAAAATATCGTTGCTAATTTGTTTGTCAATTTTTTCTGTAGCGGCTACTCTCCCCGTTTGTGCATCTATATATAATTTCACTAAATACTTTCCACCCAAGCGCATAGTCGATAATTGCTGAGAAACTGGCACAAATAAATCTTTCATTAATCCCCAATCTAAAAAAGCACCTTGAGAAGTAACTTCTACTACTTTTAAAGCAGCAATATCACCCACCACTGCAAAGGGTTCTTGGGTAGTGGCAATTAGTCTATTATCAGAATCGTGGTATACAAATACACTAATGGTATCACCAATTTGTAAACCTGAAGGCACAAAACGTTTAGGAAGTAAAATACCTTCCCCACCATCATCCATATAAAAACCAAAATCAACTTTTCGGTCTACACGCATCAAATTAAACTGACCTACATTTATGGTTGACATGCTTTCTATTTTAAATTAAAACAATTCTGGTTGTGTATCGTTAGGGTCTTTTATAACTACTTTATTCTCCCAATTCATTTCTACAGTTTTAGAGTAGTCTACTAATTTAGTACCAATGGCTTTCCAACCCATCACATCTACCATCTTACTCACTTTAAACTTCGTCTTTCTTAATTGAGTACCTCTGCCCGTATTAACAGCTAATATGGGTTCTGCAAATGTTGACACGGCCTCCACATAATTTTCATTCCCTTCTTTGATAAATGAGAATGGTGTTTTTAAGGTAGTAGTTTCAATAAGGAAACGTTTGATATTAAACTGCAACTTTTCTTTATCTAAATAAACAGCGGTTACAATTTTTGCTGGATCAAACTTCTCCATAAAAATTACTTTTTCTGGATCAAATCTTTGACTTTGTTCTGTATCGGTTACTTCATAATTACCATCCTTGGTAATGACTAATAACTTCTCATCCTCAAAGGTACCCAAATAAATGCCTTTCTCCTCTGTATTTAAACGGCCAAACTTATCATCAAACCATAATTTACGGCCTGTTAAGGTACTTTTTCCTGCTTCTTTAAGCTTTATGGCTTTTACAGGATACTTCGTAACCTGATTACCCACACTACTTCTTCCTTTCACTTCTAGGGTATCAAAGAAAAAGTCAAACTCTTTTATACGCGCCGAGCAGTTGGGGCTTAATATCACTTTCACCGATTCCGCTTCCCCATTCATATTCACCGACATATAATGCACTTTCGACTTCTCCGTACTCTTGGCTAAAAAATATTCTTTATCACGAGTAACACCAGTAACATTAAAGCGTTTTGAATATGTAATGCCAGAAGCACCGTCGGAATACACCATATTATAAGTAGTGCGTTCGTCGTTTTTCTGAAAGACAGCTGCATGAATGATATCTTTTCCAATAAATACTTTATCAGAAACTTTTACCACTTTCATCACACCCGACTTTGCGAATGCTATAATATCATCATAGTCGGTACAATCAAATAAGAACTCATCTTTCTTTAAGCTAGTTCCCACAAAACCTTCTGCTCTATTAACGTATAATTTAGTATTGGCAATAGCTACTTGCTTCACTTGAATGGTATCGAATTCTTTAATTTCTGTTTTACGCTCCTTGCCCTTACCATATTTTTTAGCTAGGTTCTCATAATAAGCCACGCAATAGTCCACTAAATTGGCTAAATGATTTTTTACTTCTCTTATCTCTTCCTCAATAGTTTTAATTTGCGCATTTAACTCGTCAATATCTAGTTTGTAAATTCTTCTAACGGGTTTGTCAGTTAATTTTAAAATATCGGCTCTTTCAATAGGTTTTTTAAACTTCTTTTTAAAAGGTTGGAAGGCCTCATCAATAGCATCAATCACTTTATCCCAGCTCGCATGTTTCTTCTCTAATTCTTTGTAAATCTTCTCTTCAAAGAATATTTTTTCTAAACTGGTAAAATGCCATTTATCTTCTAATTCTTTTAATTGAATTTTTAATTCTAATTCTAATAAGCCCTTGGTATGGTCTACCGAATGACGCAGTAAATCAGATGCGCCTAAAAATTGAGGTCTTTGATTAACAATTACGCAGGCATTAGGTGAGATACTTATTTCACAATCGGTAAAGGCATATAAAGCATCAATAGTAATATCAGGTGAAATGCCTGTGGCTAAATCAATTTGAATTTCTACTTCAGCAGCCGTTACATCGGTTACCTTTTTTATTTTAATTTTACCTTGGTCATTGGCCTTGGTAATACTTTCCATGAGTTGAGTCGTGGTCACACCATAAGGAACGTCTTTAATAACTAAAGTTTTCTTATCAAAGTCTTCAATATGTGCTCTTACTCTTACTTTGCTACCTCTTCTTCCATCATTATAATTACTAGCATCAATCATACCCCCTGTTTGAAAATCGGGTAATAATAGAAACTTCTTTCCTCTTAAATGTTTAATAGCAGCATCGGTAAGCTCAATAAAATTATGCGGTAAAATTTTAGTAGATAAACCTACCGCAATACCATCAGCACCCTGTGCTAATAATAAAGGAAACTTCATGGGAAGTGTTACCGGTTCTTGCTTGCGGCCATCATAACTTAAAGCCCAATCGGTGGTTTTACCATTAAAGGCTACCTCCAAAGCAAACTTGCTTAAACGCGCTTCAATATATCTAGCTGCTGCTGCATCATCTCCTGTTCTAACATCACCCCAGTTACCTTGGGTTTCAACTAGCATATCTTTTTGACCAATATTGACCAAGGCATCTCCAATACTTGCATCTCCATGCGGATGATACTGCATACTTTGTCCAATAATATTGGCCACTTTATTAAACCTGCCATCATCCATTTCTTTCATGGCATGTAAAATTCTGCGTTGCACTGGTTTTAATCCATCTTCAATAGCAGGCACAGCACGTTCTAATATTACATAAGAAGCATATTCTAAGAACCAATTTTTATATTGGCCTTGAACACCTGATTCATTTTCTGTAACCCTAGTTAAATTTTTCTCTTTTGCCATATTTTATCTTCATTAGAGACGGTAAGTATCTTCACTACCATCTACTAAACTATTTAATTCTATAAAAATAATATCTGTTAACGCCTTTACTTCATGCCAAACATTGGCCTCAATAATCACTCTTGAAGGCGCTTCAATAGTGATGGTATCTGATACATTGGTCTCTAAATTCTTCCAGTTCATTGTAATAGATCCCTGTACTAGTAACATTTCTTCAGGGTTTTTGCCTGGCGACTTCCCTTTGTGATAATGTTGCCCACTTATAGTACCTGCCTTTCTATACACCAATAAAAACTCTCCTGTTCTATCGGTGCTAAAATAATGAAGGGCACCACGCTCATCAATTGCTTTTACATCTATTTTAGAAACGCTTACACTCATTTTATTATTTTAAAGAACAATTATCTGATCAAATTTTAGTACTATTTATTTCCTTACTCTTCTGCAACCACAGTAGATCCTCCTGGCATCTGCACCACAATATCTTTCCAGCCTTTTTGCCAATTACCCGCAAGTACCACCTTGCCAATTTCTTGCATGGCTTTTAATCTTGATACAATAAAAGCATCTCCTGTTTTTACTTTCATCTTAGTTATTATATGCGCTAAAGCACTTGGCAATTTTTGAGCATTTTTAGTAAGTAATGAAAAAATATCTTTATCATAAAAGCTAATAGGCATACTCACTAATTTCTTGCCACCTTCTAAAAAGCGAACTCCTTCATTTTCTTGACATAATTTTTTCCACTCATCCGGATCAATTTCAAATTCACTTAAAGTAATTGGTCGAGCTAATTTCTTGGCTTTCAAAAATTCTTTAGGTTGTATTTCACTTAAATGGGTAGGATAAAATAATTGTCCTTTATCATTTAAAAAAGGCAAATTATTTAAATACAAAACTTGTATACGACCTTGGTAAGGCTTTAACTGACTCATTAACCAATAATAACCGCAAACATCATGTGCATTTTGCCCCATCCAAATCCAGATGAATTCATTTTCATCATGGTCTAATGCATTTACTATTTGATTCACCGTTAATTTATCATCTACAATATCTAATTGCTCCTCGTAAGGTGAGTGCTCTAATATATTTTTCCACCAATCGCGTCTTGCCTGATAACCTTCGGTTTCATAAATGTCAAGTATTGGGCCAACTGCATAGTCGTCCTTTATTTCAACAACCCTTCCTGCTAGAGTCTCATCTAATGCTATGGCGGCTTCAATAGAAGCCATATCTGCTGTATTAAATACTAAGTGTATCATGCGCTTTATCCAATTCTACTTTTAAATTATTGATAATAAAATCCTGTCTCTCTTGGGTATTCTTACCCATATAATATTCTAATAAATGCTGAATATGATCTCCTTGTTCTAAAATAACCGGATCCAACTTTATATCTGAATTAATAAATTTGCCAAATTCTTCTGGACTAATCTCACCTAGTCCTTTAAACCTTGTAATCTCTGGCTTAGTGCCTAATTCTTTAATAGCAGCTTGCTTCTCAACTTCATCATAACAATAAATAGTCTTTTGCTTATTACGCACTCTAAAAAGTGGTGTCTCTAAAACAAATACATGTCCCTTTTTTACTAGGTCTGGAAAGAATTGTAAAAAGAAGGTGAGAATTAATAAACGAATATGCATACCATCGACATCTGCATCGGTAGCAATTACAATTTGATTATAACGCAAATTATCTAAACCTTCTTCAATATTTAAAGCGTGTTGTAATAAATTAAATTCTTCGTTTTCGTAAACCACTTTCTTTGTTAAACCAAAAGCATTTAAAGGCTTACCTCTTAAACTAAATACAGCCTGCGTGTCTACATTTCTTGATTTGGTAATACTTCCACTGGCAGAATCTCCTTCGGTAATAAATAAAGTACTTCCTTGTTGTAAGGAAATAAACATTTCTTTATTTTTAGTAGGTAAATCGTCGTTCAAATGCACGCGACAATCTCTTAATTTTTTATTATGCAAATTGGCTTTCTTAGCTCTTTCATTCGCTAATTTTTTTATGCCGGCTAATTCTTTTCTTTCGTGTTCGTTTTGTTCAATTCTTTTTTTAAGCGCCTCTGCAGTGGCTGTATTTCTATGTAAAAAATTGTCTAATTCTTTAGCTAAAAATTCGGTTACAAAATTTTTCATGCTTGGCCCGCCATCTGCTACATTCTGAGAACCTAATTTAGTTTTAGTCTGACTTTCAAATACAGGCTCTTGCACTCTTACCGAAATAGCTGCAACAATGCTGGTTCTAATATCAGAGGCGTCGTAATCTTTTTTATAGAAATCACGAATTACTTTAATATAGGCTTCTCTAAAAGCTTGCTGATGCGTTCCTCCTTGTGTAGTGTATTGTCCATTCACGAAAGAAAAAATATCTTCTCCGTAATCGTTGTTATGAGACATGGCCACTTCAATATCTTCTCCTTTTAAATGTATAATAGGATATCTAAGTTCGTCAGGGTTTGTTTTTCTTTCAAGTAAGTCTAATAAACCATTTTTACTAACATACTTTTTTTCATTAAATACAATACTCAAACCCGCGTTTAAATAACAGTAGTTCCATAATTGTCCATCAATATACTCATGTATATAATGGAAGTTTTTAAACATAGAAGAGTCGGGCGTAAATACCACCAAGGTACCATTGGCCTCCGTTGTTTTGGCTTCTTTGGTTTCACTAACTAGTACTCCTTTTTTAAAAGTGGCAGTTCTTTGTTTACCCTCTCTAAAAGCAGTAACTAAAAAGTCTTCACTTAAGGCGTTCACCGCCTTGGTACCTACTCCATTCAATCCCACCGATTTTTGGAAGGCCTTACTATCGTATTTGGCACCTGTATTAATTTTACTTACTACATCTACTATTTTCCCAAGTGGAATACCGCGACCATAATCTCGTATGGTTACTTCTTTTCCCACAATGCCAATTTCAATTTGTTTACCATAGCCCATGGTATGTTCATCGATACAGTTATCAATGACTTCTTTCATGAGTACATAAATACCATCATCAGGAGCTGAGCCATCTCCTAATTTACCAATATACATACCTGGTCTTAATCGTATATGTTCCTTCCAATCTAAAGACCGAATCGAATCTTCGTTATACTCTGATGGAATCTTAGTTTCTGCCATAATTATCAATGCTTTAGGGGCATAAAAAGGCCCTTGTCTGACTGCAAATCTAATGAGCGTGGTGGTTACCCCAATTTTACTTTTCACCAATTGGTGTAATTATGTGGATAAACGATAATTCTCTTATCTTTAAAGCATCAAAACAGACCCAAAATACCCCATTACCGACCTTTCTTATATCAAACAGAAGGCAGGCGAATTAAGCGAAGAAAACGATCAATTTCAAGCCTTTCTGACTGAAATAGATAGCGAAGCCCTTGATAGTGAAGCTTTTTCTTTGTCTGAACAAATTAGTCCTCAAATTGACTGCACTAGTTGTGGAAACTGTTGCAAAAGCTTAATGGTCAACATTGACGAAGCCGAAGCTTCCAATTTGGCCAATCATTTAGGAAAAACAAGAGAAGCATTTGATGAAGCCTATATTTCTAAAGGGGAATCGGGACGAATGGTGATTAACGCAATACCCTGCCATTTTTTAGTGGGTAATAGTTGTTCTGTGTATGAGCACCGTTTTGCAGGATGCAAAGAATTTCCTGCTTTTCACATTCCTCAATTAAAAAAAAGAATGTTTACCACGTATATGCATTACGACCGTTGTCCTATTATATTTAATGTGATAGAAAATTTGAAGTTAAATTTACATTTTAAGCAATCGGAAAAATAAATAATGAGCATTCAATTTGGTATAGATAACTTACTTGCATTAGATCCAAAATGGAAAACTAAAAAAATTGCTTTTTTAACCAATGATGCTGCCACTACTTTTAAAGGAATTGCTAGTAGAAAGGCTTTAATTGATGCTGGATTTAATATTGTTCTATTATTTTCACCAGAACATGGCATAAGTGCCAAAGGTGAAGATGGATTGAAAATTAAAAATCAGGTTGACCTAATTACTAAATTACCCATCATTAGTTTATATAATGAAAAATTAGCCCCCACTAAGGATGATTTAAAAGGTGTTGATGTATTATTATTTGATATACCCGATGCTGGCACTAGGTTTTATACCTATTTATGGACAATGAGTTATTTTATTGAAACGGCAGCTAAGTATAAATTGCCAGTCTATATATTAGACAGACCGAATCCTTTAGGAGGTATGTTTAATTTAGTTGAAGGCCCCATGCTCGATAGTTCACTTAGTAGTTTTATTGGCAGGTTCTCTATCCCTATAAAACATCAATCTAGTTTTGGTGAATTGGCTAAGTATTTTAATGAAAGTCAAAATTGGAATGCAGAATTAAATGTCATTCCTTGTAAAAATTTAAAAAGAGAGCATTTATTTTTTGATTGGAATTATAAATGGGTGAACCCCTCTCCTGCACTTCAAAATTTTGAAGCCTGTTTATTGTATCCTGGTTTATGTTTATTCGAAGCCACCAATGTTTCAGTGGGCAGAGGCAGTGACTATAGCTTTGAATGGATAGGCGCTTCATGGTTTAATATGCCCGCCATTGTATTGGTTTGGCAAAATATATTAAAAGATGATATCAAAATTGAAACACTTCGATTAACCATGTTAATTGATAATGAAATTGAAGATATTAAAGGTATACGTATTAAAGTGATTGCACCAAATGCATTTAATCCGGTGATGACAGGGCTAATACTATTAAAACTCATTAAGGACATTCACCCACAAGATTTTAAATGGCAGGCCTATCCAACGAATGTAAACCCTACAGGTGCGAATCATTTATCTTTATTATTAGGCATACCCGATGCTGAAAAACTTTTCGACCTGCCTTTAAAAGAATGGTTAAACAAAGTAGTATCTGCCTTAAAAGTAAATCAATGGAGTAAAACGATGGAGCCTTATTTATTGTATGAATAATTATTCACTAGCTTCTAGTTTTTTCTCCACTCTTTTGGTGCCAGCATATAATTCATATTCTAATAACCTGCAATCAATGGTGGCATTGTAAAATTCAATTCTTCTACTAGGTTTTAATCTTACCTTTTTGGCAAGTTCTAAATTACCCGTAAAAATATAGCCAGTATATCCTTTACAATTATTTTTCAAAAAATCGCCCATTCTTGCATAAGTGGCTTCTAATTCTAACTCCTCTCCTAAACGCTCTCCATATTCTGGATTAAACATCACTACAGCTCCTTCAGTGTTGGAAGGAATATTCGTCTCTTCAAAATCACAGTCTTGGAAATAAATTAAATGGTCAACTCCTGCCACAGTAGCATTGGTCTTTGCAGTTTCTGTAGCGCGCTTACTAATATCAGATGCAATTATTTGAAGACCTGGTATTTTAATGACTTGTTCTTTTAGTTTTGCATTTTCAACCTCGTACATTTCTTTTTTGTACCCTAGAATATGCATAAAGGCATATTGTGTTCTTAATAAACCTGGAACTCTATTAGTGGCAATAAGTGCTGCTTCAATAGCCAAGGTACCAGAACCACACATTGGATTTACAAAGGCTCCTTTTCTATCCCATTTGGTAGAAAGTATAGTTGCTGCTGCTAATGCTTCTAACATGGGAGCTGTACCTGGTAATTTACGATAGCCATGTTTAGCTAATGTTTCACCAGAAGTATCTAAAAACACTTCGGCTTCATCATTTTTCCAAAATAAATAAACAACCGCTCCTGCTAAATCAGAACCAGTGGAGGGTCTTTGTTGAGTGACTTCACGCATTCTATCTACAATAGCATCCTTTACTCTTAAATTCGCAAACAGATTTGTAGAAATAGTAGGATGAAATACATTACTTGTTACTGAAAAATAACCTTTTGGATCAATTACCTTTTCCCAAGCAATGTTTACTAAATTATTATAAAGCTCGTTGGGGTCATTACAAATAAATGACTTTAAAGAATACATTACCTGACTAGCACATCTTAAATTTAAATTCAACTTAATACAATCTTGAACGGTACCTGTGAGTTCCACGCCTGTTTGAAAAACTCTATCGGGCGTAAAACCTAAGGCAATCACTTCCTTACTCAAAGCAGGGGCTAACCATTTATGACAGGTGATGATAATTTTATTGGGCGTAGTGAAAACTTGCATGCAGCGAAGGTAATTTAAATATAATAGTTATAAAGGTTGAAAAAGTATACAAAGAATAAGAGACTAATTGGCTGAAAAGCAAAAGGGCTTCAATTGCTTGAAACCCTTTTTCTTATTCTGTGGGGGCACACGGGTTCGAACCGCGGACCCTCTGCTTGTAAGGCAGATGCTCTAAACCAACTGAGCTATGCCCCCTTTTGAGGAGTGCAAAAATAGGGTTCAAATAGGAATTCCCCAAAAAAAAGGTGATTTAATTTAATTGTACCGCAGGAAGCCTAGTAGATTGACTATCATATACAAAAAGCTCTACTATTTCATAGTTCCAGTACTTACTTAAAGGCGATTTATCCAAGTAATCTTCTACTTCTTTTTTAGTATTAGCATTGATGGTAATCCATGATTTTTGCACTTCCATACTCACTGCATAGGTATCAATGATTCCTTTATTCAATAAATAATTGATATAAGTGCGATGAGGCGGTACTAAAGACATAAAGTCTTCATCCATTTCAAAAGATATGATAGCTTGAAATTTTTTCATGATTTATACTTGTACTAAGGTACACTAAGTATTGAAATTTAAAAATGATTTTTAGGGAATACTATAATAACCAATTCTTCCACCCCCACCTGCTAAAAATACAGACTTTGTATTTGGTTGTTTACGAACTACATGGAAGCTTTCAGTTGATATTAAATCCCAATTTTTACCTTTGTTTTTTGAAATATCAACTCCTGAAGTTCCAGAACAAATTAATATACTATTTGATATATATACAACACTTGATCTATATCCATTAGGATGTCCTATAGACTTTTCAATAACCCATTTTGATTTTTTTATTGATTGCTTTAAACCCACTGCATTTTGTACACGACTAGTATCTTTCATAAAATCGCCTCCTACTATCATTATATTATATCCGCTAGGAGAAATAGCTATACTATTGGCACCCGTCGATGTTCCTCCTTGTATGATAGGAATATCTAGAGCTTCTCCATTTATCCATAATCTTGATCTTAGTCCACCTGAAACTAAAAAATCGTCTTTACTATTTTGTGCAATATTAGTACCACTTGATGCAAAAAAAGCTTCCCCTTTTTCTAATGGCGTTTTAAAATAACTAGATGGAATTTCATTCCAATTTTCTCCTTTATCTATGGTGCTTAATAAAAATATATGATTGTGAATAGGATCTCCAACGACTAATCCATTGAAGTCATCTTTAAAATGAATGGCATCTAAGAACATAACTGTGTCTGCATTTTCATACACTTTATACCAAGATATTCCACCATCTTTTGTTTTTAATATGATAGCAGGCGCTGCTATAGCCACTATAATAGCCTCTTTATCATTCCAAGCATGAATGGATCTAAAGTCTCTGGTCTCATAGCCTTTAACTTGCGTCCATTCAAAATCGGTACCGCCATTTACAGATTTAGCAATACTCCCTTTTGATCCACTAGCCCAAATGGTATTTTGATTGGGCACAGCTAAACCCCTTATACTAATTCCTTTTCTCTGAGTGAGTATTTTTATGGAATTATTCCCCGAATTTTGCGCAAAGCTATTTTGACAAAAAATCAAAATGGCAAATAAAGCAAAAAAGGCTTTTTTCATAAGAATACTATTTAATGATTTAAAGATACGATATGATACCCTATTGGATGAGCAGAACTCAATTAATGTTAGGAGATGAAAAGGTGGAAAATTTAATGAGTAAAAATGTTCTTATTATTGGCCTAGGAGGTGTGGGAGGTATTTGTGCAGAAATGATTGTGAGAGCCGGCATTGGGAAAATGACTATTGTAGATAATGATACTATTGATGCAAGTAATATTAATAGACAAATTCCAGCTCTTCATTCAACCACTAATATGTCAAAAGCAAAAGTATTGGCAGCTCGTTTACTAGACATTAATCCCTTACTTGATTTAACTGTTTTAGAAGAATTTATGCAAGAGGATAAAACCATTCAATTAATTGAGAAAGAAAAATGGGATTATATTGTTGACTGTATAGATACTTTATCGGCTAAAGTAGATTTAATTAAAGGGTGTATGGATAGAAAATTAAATATTGTAAGTTCGATGGGTGCTGGTGGAAAACTAGATCCATCACAAATTAAAGTCACCGACTTATCCAAAACCCATGAATGTAATTTGGCACGTTATGTAAGAAAGCGATTACAAGCATTAGGTATTAAAAAAGGATTGAAAGTGGTATTTAGTCCTGAAAAACCTGACCAGTCTCGTATCATTGAAACCGAGAATGCCTTTCCTAAAAAATCAATAATTGGAACTTTAAGCTACATGCCTGCTATTTTTGGCTGTACTGTTGCTAGTGTGGTAATCAGAGACTTATTGGCAATAGATTGATTTATAGACCTATTTTCTTTGAAATCAGGCTTATTTTTCATTAAATTTGCAGCCTAAGAAAAGGGTTCGGTAGCTCAGCTGGATAGAGCGTCATCCTTCTAAGATGAGGGCCATTGGTTCGAATCCAATCCGAATCACAAAGCCTATCACGAAAGTGATGGGCTTTTATGTTTCGAAGATGTGTCGAAAGCTTGCTTTCGTAAACATATGAGAAGCATAAAAGTAATGTAAGCGCCATGCGCTTGCATTAAAGGCTTTGGGTAAGTTTGAGGAAAAAGGATCAGCGATTAGGAACAAAAAAGGCATTATAAAATATAATGCCTTTTTTTATTAGAAGCTAAGAATTAGTTCTTATCGTCGTCATCATCGTCATCGTCGTCATCATCGTCATCGTCGTCATCGTCATCACCTTCTTCATCATCTTGATCATCTAAATCAATTTCATCACCTTCATGATGTTCGCTTCCAAATACATCATCAATTTCTTCTTCATCTTCAGATGCATCATCAATATCTATATCATGGTCCATGTGAAGTTTATATAAATGACCTTTATGTGCATGTTTGTCTAAAGACCATAAATAATATTCTCCTTCACTTACATCACTTACTGTAAGGTGTAAATTTTCACCTGGAGCAACCCATTTAGTTCCTTTTTCAAAATGTACTTTATGCCATTTGATTTTACCTTTAGATCCAACTTCTGCTAACCATAATTCATCCATATAGTATTTAGTTTTGTTGTGAATGTCAAATTCCCATTCACTAGCAGCAGTTTTCACCAATTTTACCTTTGATGTAGGCTTATTCATTGCATTACCTGTAACTGATGTAGTAACAGTAATAATGAATAAAGAAAGCATTAAAATAATGATTTTTTTCATCTTTTTGTTTTTTTGTTAATGTTAAAATATTTATAGAAAATTTTAGTTTTTAAGTTTTAGTCTATATAACTACCACCTAATTTTGTACAGTCATAGCTATCTCTAGGTTTTTTTAGTTTCACTTCTACTCCTTCTGCTTTTGCTTTCATTTGGAATAGATCTATTTGAATATCATCACCATCTTCTGTTTTAAAATACATACTCCACTCATCATTACTTACTTGATCATATGCTTGAACAAATAAACCTGGGCCCATTTCTAACCATTTATGATGTCCGCTAGCAGTATTGTAACCTACATAAATAAACTCATGTGTTTCATTCTCAATTTCTAATTGAAAATAATAACAATTTTCAGCTTTAACTTTTGATTGTGCAAATGAATTTGTTTGAAATAAAAGAACAAATAAAGTCGATAATGCAATAAAGAGTATAGTTTTTTTCATTTTTTATATTTTTAATTTGTTGTATTTGTTAAATAATAGCCACCCAATTCATTTCTTTCGTAATTATCTCTAGCTTTTTTTAGCTTTACTTCTACCCCTGCTGCTTTTGCTATTAAATTATTTAAATCAATTTGAATATCAACTCCATCTTCTGATTTAAAGAACATACTCCATTCATCACTACTTACATGATCATAAGCCTGAACGTATAAACCTGGACCCATTTCTAACCATTTTTGATGTCCAGTAGCTGAATTGTAACCTAAGTAGACGAATTCATGTGTTTCATTATTTACCTCTAACTGAAAATAAACACAGTTTTCAGGTTTTATTTTGGGTTCTGCTTTTCCAAAGGTTTGTGCAAATGAACTTAATTGAAATGATAGAACTAACAAAGTTGTAAATGCAATAAAAAGAAGACTTTTTTTCATTTTGATATTTTTTATTTGAATATGTCCTCAATTTTAATGAAAATTTTAATATTATTTTATATGATTAATGTTACCTAATTGTTAAAATAGTATTTTGTTTAAATAATATATATGATTTTAAATATATAAATTAAACAATATTAAAACATCCAAAAAACATTAATAAAATATGAAATTCTATCAAATGTAACCAGATTTAATAAATCTAATATATTTTTATATTATAAAAAAATTACAAATGTTAGATTTCCTACTTAGTTTACCAAGATTCGCATTAATACTTTTACTTGCCCTTGTTTTTAATATTTTTAGCCAATCTTTTTTATTTATTATCCATAAATATTCTTTAAGAGGATATTTGAAGGGGAATGAAACAGGTTCTTTTACCTCTGCAATAAATGGTATTTTCTCTATCATTATAGCTTTTGTGTTCATTGGGGTTTGGCAAAGTCATTCCAATGTAAATAGTATAGTGCTTCAAGAAGCAGAATTAATTTTAGATATTAATACAAATATTAATGGATATGAAGAGAATCAAAAAAAAATAGCTGTGGTTGCTTTTCATGATTATGTAGAAGAAGTAATTTATAAAGAGTATGACTCTATTATATTAAAAGATAAACAAGACATTAATGCTATTAAAAAGCTAAATACTTTTAATAATATTATTTTAGCTTATGAGCCCAAAACAAATGGTCAATTAGCATTACAACAAGAGATGCTGAAATTAATGACAGAATATAAAAATATTCGTCAAGAAAGGTGCAATAATAACCAACCATTAATTGCAAATATTTTATGGGAGGTATTAATTTTTATTTCCTTATTATTTGTCATACTACTCTGCTTTTCTGATGTAGAAAATTACAAAGTACATGCTTTTTTATTATTTATTTTTTCATGTTCAATTAGTACCATTTTTGCATTGCTAATTTTATATGACAGACCATTTTCAGGCCCTGAGGCTATTAATTACCACTATCTCAAGGACGCTTATGAAATTTATATTAAAGTGAAATAATTTATCAATTATTTATAGAATTATTAATTATCATTTTCATTATTTTTTTACTTATATTTATAGTAATAATTGCTATCAGAAATAATATTGCACTTTTGTGGTCTAACTGCATAAAATTATCCCCTTTGAAACCTTGCATTAGTTAAAATATATAGCCTGCTGAATTTCTGCTTCCTTTATAAATAATTTATTATAATTTTAATAAATATGTACTTATATAGTTTTATCAAATCTATTGGAAGCTTATCAATTAAAACCTTTTCAGGTTTAAACCAATCTGAAAAATGGGCTAGAGAATATCTACATACAGTTGAAATAAAATACCATGGAAAATTTGATCAAAAAACTTTGGAGAAAATTGTAAAGAGATATAGTATTCAACAACATTTTATAAATGATAGTTTTAGTAGTTTATATGGTCGCACTAATAATGCAAATGAAAAGGAAAGGAATTTGCTTTATTTTATAATGGTTTCCGTCTATGACGATTTTTTTGACGATAAAACTTTAACCCTTGAACAGATAGATGCTATATTTTATCATCCCGAAGAATATACTGCACAAACATTTTTTGAAAAAGTATTTATTTATACGCATACTCGTTTATTAAATGATGTAGCAGATAGAGCCCAATATTATAAAGACTATGAAGGACTTCATAATGCCCAAAAAGATTCCTTAGAACAATTCAATCCAGCAGTGACCGATGATACTCTTTTATCTATTACCACTAGAAAAGGGGGCTACTGTTTACTAATGTGCAGACATTACTTAGATACCCCCTATCTTCAAGAAGCAGATGCCACTTGGTATGCTTTAGGAGGCGTTATTCAACTAACCAATGATTTGTATGATATATATAAAGACATGCAAGAAGGTATTATTACACTTGCCGTAAGAACCAAGCAATATGAAGCAATTTATGCACTTTACCATAAGCATGCAGAGGCTTTAAACGAAAGTATAAGAAAACTGCCTGTAGCGAAAAGTCGTAAAACTGATTTAACTATTATATTAAATGTAATTGCCTCATTTGGTTATGTAGCCTTAGATAACTTAAAACGCTTACAAGCTAATAATTCGGATAATTCAATTTTACCCGAATTTGATACATTGCTCAGAAAAGAATTAATCATTGACATGGAAAAAAATAGTAATCGATTCAAATTATTAAAGTTTACTTATCAAAATGCATGCTTGTAAAAGCAATAAGGGTGGTTTGTTGAACATCATATATCTTTATTGAGATTGAACTACAATTATTAATACTCTATGGAAATTAAAATGGAAACAAGTTGGAAAAATGCTTTGTCGGAATTATTCGATAAGCCCTATTTTAGCCAAATTGCCGACCATTTAAAAGCAGAAAAAGCCTTAAATACAACTATCTACCCAAGTGGTGGTCTCATCTTCAATGCATTTAGCTTAACCCCCTACGAAAAAGTAAAAGTGATTATTTTAGGTCAAGACCCCTATCATAATCCAAACCAAGCTATGGGTTTAAGTTTTTCTGTACCCGATGGAATGAAGCAGCCCCCTTCTTTAGTGAATATTTTTAAAGAACTACATAAAGATATTGGTATGCAAATTCCAAGTTCAGGCAATTTAACGGCTTGGGCTCAACAAGGGGTACTTTTATTAAATGCAGTACTTACGGTAAGGGCCAATGAACCTGCCAGCCATGCTAAAATTGGTTGGACAAAATTTACAGACGATGTCATTCAAACACTTTCTTTACATAAAACAGGTTTGGTATTTATTTTATGGGGTAATTTAGCACAAGAAAAAATTAAACTTATAGACAGTTCAAAACATAAAATTTTAAAAGCAGCACACCCTTCTCCATTTAGTGCTTACAATGGTTTTTTTGGTTGTAAGCATTTTAGTGAAACCAATGAATATTTAGTAAAAAATAATATAGACCCCATAGACTGGGCCATTTAAATAAATTTATGAAATTATTAAAAAATATCATTGCAAGAACATTAGCCATTTGGGCCTTATTGGTATTTACTTCTACCATGTTTATATTTTTTTGGTTTTATTTAATATGTTTTTTGTTACCAGACCCATATAAAACCAAGTATCATAGAAGTGTATCTCAAATTTGGATGCGCTTATTTTTATTCTTAGTTGGATGTAGTTTTAGTGTTAAAGGGAAAGATGTTTTTAAAGATATAGAGAACGCTGTTATAGTGTGTAATCACAATAGTTTAATTGACATACCCATTAGCACTCCTTTTTTACCAAGAGCCAATAAAACCATAGCTAAAAAAAGTTTTGTATACGTGCCTATATTTGGATGGATTTATCAATTTGCCTCGGTGCTTGTCGATCGAAAAGACCACAATAGTCGTAAAGAAAGTTATGACAAAATGAATTGGGTTTTAAATAATGGCTTAGACATGCTCATTTATCCAGAAGGCACTAGAAATAAAACTACGGAACCCTTAAAATCTTTTTACGATGGGGCTTTTAAACTTTCTATAGAAGCGCAAAAACCAATTATACCCGTTGTTTTATTGAACACTAAAAAAATTCTACCTGCAAGGCCTATCTTATATTTTACACCTGGTAAAATAGATATGCATATACTAGCCGCTATTTATCCGCAAGGATATGACAAAGACAGTTTGAAAAAAGCCGTATTTGATGTAATGGCTAATTACTATTTAGAAAATAATGATAAGAATTAGAAAGTAGATGAGGAAAAGGTTCTACTTCTATTAATTTTCAAGTCTCTTAGAATACCCGATTTAGGATTTACTGTAATACTAAAAGAACGGTATAAACCAATAGGTGTTACATTTATAGATAATTGCCAGCAGTGCATCTCACGGGAAATAAACATACTTAGCTGTTGAATACTGGCCTTGGCTACATCTACATAGCCTGTTCCTCCTAATTTCCACTTGGGTGTTAAACTAAAGTCTCCATTAAAATTTAAACTAGAAAAGGTTTGTAATTTAAATCCTGAATAATCGGGTTTAATCATTCTAGAGAATTGGAAAGAATAAGAGACTGTTAAACTCCAGGGGATATCAAAATCTGTAAACTCTGCCGGATTGGCTTTTACGTATTGCAATTGCCTTTGTTGTTCATCAGGAGTCATGAAGGGGTCTATAGGAATTTCTTTTTTCTTAGATTCAGCATCGTCCTTTGATTTACTTTGAAAAGAGGTAGCAATGGAGACTCCTCCATTGGTGATACTTCCAAACTTGAATTTAGCAGGGTCGATATTAAATTTATTCACCCTGAACCCAAGCGCATCAGTGGCATAAGGATCTAAAGTAAAAGAAGAGGATATATTGAACTTATCAAATAAGATAGTACGCGCATAAAAATTAAAGTTACCTAATTGAAAACTATCGGCTAGAAAATTAAAATTAGAATTAAAACCAAATCCTTCAATTAATTTAACTTTTTTAAAGTTTTCGGCACTAGTATCTTTTTTATCTTTCACTTTCATTTCTAGTAGATTATCTAAACCGAAACTTAAACCCCCAAAAGTCCCTTCTGAATAAGCGCCCCCTAAAGCACCTCCATCATATTTAGAAAAGCGGTAGGTTCTTCCAGTAGAATCTATTTGAGTGGAGTAATAGTAAGATTTAGCTAAATTTGGCGAATAGTTAAAGGAGACACTGGGCCTTAATTCATGGCGTATGGCTTGTACATAATCGCTTTTAAATTTATAGGTACCAAAAATTCTACTCGCTGTTCCTAGACCAAAGCTTACATTGGGCGCTCTAAAAAATCCTCTTTGATAACTTGTATCAACCTTATTTAATTTGCTGTTCCAAGATTTTATATTTTGTTGGCCAAACCATTTTTCATCAAAGCCAATAGAAGGTGTAATCGTAATAGGCCCAAGTGATGGCAGCGAAACACTAATAGGAATATTATGTGTAGCGCCCCATTGCATCGTATCTAATAATCTATTGAAATTAAAGGCTGAATCATAAAAAGCCATTTGGTTTTGGAAAGATCCATTGTACCCTACTCCTAATTTTTCATACCATTTACCACTACCCACCTGATTCTTGGATTGGAAAGGATATATTGTTAATGCATTAAAATTAATATTGGGCAAACTTAAATTCACCAAACCTAAATTATTATTCTGGCTATGATTTAAGTTCATCGATAAATTATATTTATTATTCCAAGACTTATTATAGCTAATGGATGAGCTAATTTGGTTTTGAAAATTCTGATAAGGATTATTCAATAAAAAACTATTGTACTTCGTGCTTCCAAAATTAACGTTGGCAGAAAAATTAGTACCCGGCAAAGCCCTTGCATCCATGGAGTGAGTCCAATTAATCATAAAGGTTTTACCACCCGTGAATTCACTGGCTATATTCACATTTCTATTCAAAATTCTTGAATTTTGTAAACTAAGGTTAAAGTTGCCAATATATTTATAGCGTAAAATATATTTACTATTTAAATTAGCACTCCACCCTCCATAAGAATAAATATTAGTTTTTATAGTGGCATCGAAATTATCACTCAATACTTTATAATAGCCTAATCCTTCAAAGCCTAAACCAAAATCTTCACTGGTAGAAAAAGCAGGTGCCATCATCCCCGAATGCTTACCTCTTGATAAAGGAAAAATTCCAAATGGAATACCAATGGGAAAAGGCACGCCCTCAAATTCTGGAAAGGCAGGACCTGAGACACCAATTTTATCTGTAATAATTTTTAATCTATTGGTTCTAAATGCAAAATGGGGATCATCTAAATTACAAGTGGTAAATCTTGCCTTCCATGCATAAGCCTGGTCTTGGGTAACCTTTTTCATGGTAGTGGCATTGATAAAAATTTCACCTTGTTGAAAATTGGTATTTTTTGTAAGTCCCTTTCCCGACTTCATATTAAAATAAATAGAGTCATTCACTGAAGTCATTGTTCCTTCTTTGAATTTTGGATTACTTAAAGGGTTGCCCGTAGTATCTTTTGCGCCATAGGCTCTAATATTTTGACTTTGCTGGTCGTATATTATCGTGGCTGCCTCTAATTCTGAAGTTTTATAAACGGTTTTGGCTTTTCCATACAAAAAGAATTCTTTGGTAGACATTATCATCACGCCTGAATCTTCTGCATTATAATTAACGGGGGTATCAATACTATCTTTGGATATTCTAAGTGACTTAATATAAGTACTATCATTTTTCTTAGAAAGGGTATCTGTTTTAGCAGAAATACTGTCTTTTGCACCTGCCAGTATTTTGGCCTGAGCAAAAACACCCATTATGGGCATTAAAACTATTGTTAATGTTAGTAAAATGCTACCATTTACAATAGAACGCCTGTATTTTACGTTATTTTTGTATCCTGCTATTATCACAGCAGCAAAAATAAACTAAA
>JAJTDP010000024.1 GCA_021300455.1 Sediminibacterium sp.
TTATGCGCTTCACTATACTCATGAAAAATACTTCTTAAATCAACCAAACCTAGGCCATTCTCTTTTACATACTTTCTCATCCAGCTACTATAAGCATTTAAATCTCCATCCTGTGCATTGGAATAATCATTTTTTTCACCAATAGCAGCAGGTGTCACCACTATTACTTTAGCACCTGTGGCTTGTATTTTTTTCACCACCGCATCATAAAAACCACCAAATTTATCAAAATCGGTACCTGTATTAGAACTTGATTTATGCCATACATCATTCACCCCTACCCAAATTACCACTACATCGGGTTTCTTTTCAAGCACATCCTTTTCTATTCTTAAGTATAGGTCATAAATTTTATTACCACTCACGCCTGCTCCATTTAACTCAAACTTATCCGCAGCCCCTTTTGCGGCTATCATATTTTGTAAAACATCTATATATCCCCCTTTATTTACAGCGGCTTCTGTAATAGAATCACCAAAAAAGACCACTTTCTTTTTCTTTTCCCCTCTAAAAGACATCAAGAATAAACAAGCGATAAAAGCGGTTAGAAGCGTTAATTTAATAGCCATAAAATTCAGTTATTGGTTAAATAATATATTTCAGAGCTTAAGTTAGGCCAATTTCAGAATAATGGCTTTAAATGGCATTATTATTTGGAAAATTTTACTTCCCACCCTATTTTTGCAGTCCATTCTAAGAATGGCATAGGATTGCCTGATAGTATAATGGTAGTACGACTGTTTTTGGTGCAGTTTGTCTTGGTTCGAATCCAGGTCGGGCAACCAACAAAAAAAGAAGCCGCAACGCAAGTTGCGGTTTTTTTATTCCTCGCTTTCTACGATAGTACCATAGTCTACTAGTAGCTCTTCGCCAGAAGCTATATCACGAATGGCTTCGAACTCCTCTCCATCGTTTAAAGAAATTACATTGGGGGTTTCTGAATGGTTTAAATAAATAACTAGGTCCACTAGTTTGAAACCATAGTCAGGTATGAAATAATGATCCTCATCAAATAAACAATGATTCTCAATTAAATCCTTTGAGTGTTGTGGAAGTGCCTCTACTTCTTCTTTGCTTACTTTAATCCAATCTCCTACCCCTTTTGAAAAAATATTGCTTGTGCCTTTAGGAATATCTCTAATGGCAAATACACCAATGCCATGAAGTGGCGAAGGCTTAATCATCACATAAGTAGAGTTAGCTAATTCTTTTAATAGGGCTTCTTTATTCATAACAGCTTAACTCAATTTATTAATACATTCTACTAAAGAATTTTCCCAATGAGGAATAGTAATCGATAATTCTTTTTCTATTTTATCTGTATCAAGTACTGAATAGCCTGGTCTTTTAGCAGGTGTAGGAAAATCGACAGTAAGTATTGAATTTACTTGGCAAGTTAATCCTACAATAGATTGTATTTTTTTACAATACTCATACCAAGTCGTTTCTCCTTTATTGGCATAATGATATATTCCTTTTATTGCTTGACCATTATCTAGTGCAACTATCATTTTCATAGTAGCGTCTGCTAAATCTTTGGCATAAGTAGGGCGGCCTTTTTGATCTGATACTATATTTAACACATCTCTTTCTTTCATAAAGCGTATCATAGACTTTACAAAATTATTGCCATGTGTACTAAATACCCAAGAGGTTCTAATAATAATAGTATTAGGATTTGCGGCAATAGCTAAACGCTCTCCATCTGCCTTGGTAGAACCATAGAAATTTAATGGGGCTAATGCAGTATCTGTTGTATAAGGCGTGGTAGCGTTTCCTGTAAATACGTAGTCTGTAGAAAAGGTAATGAAAGGAATTTTCCTTTGATGCGCAATGGCTGCCATCTTTTCTACCGATTGAACATTTACTGCTTGTGCTAATTCTTTTTCTGATTCTGCTTTATCTACAGCCGTATAAGCAGCAGTATTAATAATAGCATCGGGTGCAATATTATTTATAATAGCATCAAGTGTATCTGGTTTTGATAAATCTAAAACGGATCTATCTGTAAAAACGAATTCATATTGCGGGTAGCTTGCTGCCAACTGACCTAATTCCCAACCCAACTGACCATTTGCGCCAGTAACTAAAATTTTTCGCATGTACTTTATTTAGAAATAAACTCCTTAGGTAATTTTGTCCACTCAGAAGGTGGTAAGGATTTAAAATATTCGTATGTTTTTTTCAAACCTTCTGCACGATCTACTTTTGGCTCCCAACCTAATAATTTTTTTGCCTTTGTAATATCGGGTTGTCTTTGTTTTGGATCGTCCACTGGTAAATCCTTATAAACAATTTTAACCGAAGAACCAGTTAACTTCAATACCTCTTCTGCAAAATCTTTTAAACTAATTTCATTCGGATTACCAATATTTACAGGACTTGAATAGTCACTTAATAATAATTTGTAAATACCATCCACTAAATCATCTACATAACAGAAGCTTCTTGTTTGTGAACCATCACCAAACACGGTCATATCTTCTCCTCTTAATGCTTGACCAATAAAGGCTGGTAGTGCACGGCCATCATTCAAGCGCATTCTAGGACCATAGGTATTGAATATTCTAATAATTCTAGTTTCTACATGGTGGAATGTATGATAAGCCATAGTAATGCTCTCCATATATCGCTTGGCTTCATCATATACACCTCTTGGGCCTACTGGATTTACATTACCCCAGTACTCCTCTGTTTGAGGATGCACTAACGGGTCACCATAAACTTCACTAGTACTTGCAACCAATATTCTTGCACCCTTCGCTTTAGCCAAGCCTAATAAATTATGCGTACCCATCGCTCCCACTTTCAAAGTTTGAATAGGAATTTTTAAATAATCGATAGGACTTGCAGGGGATGCAAAATGTAAAATATAATCCAATTTACCTTCTATCTCAATAAAGGTAGTCACGTCATGGTGTATGAATTGAAAATTTGGATTAGCTCTTAAGTGTGCAATATTTTGAAGGTCGCCGGTAATTAAATTATCCATGGCAATAACATAGTAGCCTTCTTTTATAAAGCGATCACTTAAATGAGATCCTAAAAAACCTGCAGCTCCTGTTATTAAAATTCTTTTTTGACTCATAGTATTTATTTTGTGGCAGTAGCCCTTCCAATGCTTTCATAATGATAACCTAATTCTTTCATTTTTGAAACTTCGAAAAGATTACGGCCATCGAATATGATTTTGTTTTTAATTTCTTTTTCTATTCTTTCAAAATCGGGGGTTCTAAACTCACTCCATTCTGTGGCAATAATTAAAAAGTCGGCGCCGCTTAATGCTTCGTATGGACTACTTGCATACACTATTTTATCTCCTATTTGGGCTTTTACATTCGGCATGGCTTCAGGATCAAAGGCAGCAATAGTAGCGCCCATGGTAGTTAATGCCTCAATAATACTTAAAGCAGGTGCTTCTCTAATATCGTCGGTATTAGGTTTGAAGGCCAAACCCCAAAGGGCAACATGTTTACCTTTTAAATCACCTTTGAAGTAGGCCTTTATTTTTTCAACTAAATGTAATTTTTGATTTGCGTTTACTTTTTCCACCGCTTTTAAAATTTCAAAATCATATTTCACTTCATCAGATGACATAATTAAAGCTTGTACATCTTTAGGAAAACATGATCCACCATAACCAATACCTGGAAATAAAAAACGCTTTCCAATTCTATCATCAGAACCAATACCTCTTCTTACCATATCCACATCGGCGCCCATACGCTCACATAATTGAGCCACCTCATTCATGAAAGAAATTTTAGTAGCTAAAAATGAATTGGCTGCATACTTGGTTAATTCAGAACTACGCTCATCCATAAAAATAACTGGGTTACCCTGTCTTACAAAGGGGGCATATAAATCGCTCATTAATTTTTTAGCTCTCTCCGATTTAGTTCCTACTACCACACGATCTGGTTTCATAAAATCATCTACCGCCACCCCTTCTCTTAAAAACTCAGGATTACTCACTACATCAAACTCACCTTTATAATTTTTGGCAATAGCAGCACTTACTTTATCGGCAGTACCCACTGGCACTGTACTTTTATTGACAATAACTTTATAGTCTTTTAAAATTTTACCTAAATGATCGGCTACGCCTAATACATACTTTAAATCGGCACTACCATCCGCACCCGGAGGCGTAGGCAAGGCCAAGAATATAATTTCAGCCCCTTCAATAGCCGACTCTAATTCTAGTCCTGGTTCGTATATTGTTATTTGACCAGCACTTAATTTATCTACTTTGTTTTTATCAATGTCTACACAAGTAACCTTGTTTCCTGTTTCTGAAAAACAAGTTCCTGTAACGAGTCCTACATAGCCTGTTCCTATGACTGTAATTTTCATCTACTTATTTTTTAATTTAAAAATGATTTTACGCCTTCTACAATATACGCTAATTGTTCTTCATCCATTTCGGTGTGCACCGGTAGTGAACATACACAGGGGGTTAGCTTATCTGTAATAGGTAAATTCCAATTTGTATTTTTTTGTTCGCCAAACATTTTTTGCAAATGGCCAGGTACCGGATAATAAATCATACAAGGTATTTCCTTGGCTGCTAAATGGGCAATGAACTTATCGCGATCTACTCCAATGAGTTGCATGGTATATTGATGATATACATGTGTACTATATTGTAAACTTGATGGTGTTATTATTTCTTTAACAGAAGCAAAAGCATTAGAATAATATTTAGCTACTAATTGTCTTGCACTATTATATGCATCTAATTTTTTCAACTTGATATTTAATATAGCTGCTTGGATAGAATCTAATCTTGAATTACATCCCACCACATCATGATAATATCTTGCAGACTGACCATGGTTTGCAATCATTGTCATTTTATCTGCTAATGCTTTATCATTTGTACATAAGGCACCTCCATCTCCAAATGCACCTAAGTTTTTACTAGGGTAAAAAGAAGTAGCCCCAATATGTCCAATGGTTCCTGTTTTTTTAGTAACGCCGTTTGAAAAAGTATAATCAGAACCAATGGCTTGGGCATTATCTTCAATTACAAATAAATTGTTAGCCTTGGCTATTTCCATAATTTCTTCCATAGGTGCTGCATGTCCATATAAATGTACTGGCACAATTACTTTTGTTTTTGGGGTAATGGCTTTTTTCAAACTTTCAATGTCCATACAAAAACTAATAGGATCTACATCTACAAAAACAGGTTTTAATCCTAATAAGGCCACTACTTCGGTGGTAGCGATATAAGTAAAAGAAGGGGTAATAATTTCATCACCAGGTTTTAGGTCTAAGGCCATCATGGCAATTTGTAAAGCGTCGGTTCCATTGGCGCAAGGAATAACATGTTCTACGCCTAAATAAGTACTTAAATTTTGAGCAAAATCCTTAACGGCCTTCCCATTAATATAGGCAGCTGAATCCAAGACTTCTTGAATAGCTCCGTCTACCTCTGTTTTGATGGCCAAATACTGATTTTTAGTATCTACCATTTGAATTTTCCTCATCCTTTAAATTTGGGCAAAATTACAATAAAAAGCCTAATTCAACCTAATTGTGGGTATAAGAAAGGCTTTCAAAACAAATTCAAGATTTATGCTATTTTTTATTGATTTTTGCCCTACTGAAATAACAGCATGATTTTATACCAATTCTTTTTAAAGCTCTACCCTATATTGGCTTATCTCATTAGTCCCTTTAATGAGAAAGCAAAGACTTGGGTAAATGGACAAGCCAAGGTTTGGGATGAAATTAATGCCCTTAGCCCAAAGATTAAACAACCCCTTATTTGGGTGCACTGTGCTTCATATGGAGAATACGAACAAGGGCTACCCATTATAGACAGCATTAAATTAAAATATCCATCGCATCAAATATGGCTTACTTTTTTTTCACCCTCGGGTTATGTGTATAGAAAAAAAGATGCTAATGCCGACTTTGTCACCTACCTCCCTTTTGATGGTAAAAAAAATGCAAGGCTTTTTTTAGAAACCATAAACCCTTCTTTAATTATTTTTATTAAATATGAGTTTTGGTTTTATTATTTATCTATTGCTAAAGAAAAAAATATTCCTACCGTTTTAGCTTCCGCGCTATTTAGACAAGGGCAAATATTTTTTCAATTCTATGGAGGCTTCTATAAAAAAATATTAAATTTATTTACGGCTATTTTAGTACAGGACCAAGCATCAGAAGACTTAATCAAACCCATTGTAAGTTCTAGCCAAATATGTGTAACTGGCGATACCAGATTTGATAGAGTAATAACCACTGCTAGTACCGTTACTAAATTTGAGTGGATACAAAAACTAAGTCAAAATAAAATTATCATAGCAGGTAGTACCTGGGAAACCGACCATATTGTTTTAGCAAAAACAACGCTAGATTTTAAAAAATTTAACTGGATTATTGTACCTCATCATGTTGATGCCAGTTCCATAGCTGAGTGTAGAATTCATTTCCCTAAGGCCATTACACTTACTGAACTACTCGCTTCTAAACAACATTTTACTTTGCCTACTATAATTATAATTGACCAAATAGGAATTTTAAGAAGTGTATATCAATATGCCTATATCTCTTATGTGGGGGGTGGTTTTGGAAAGGATGGTGTGCATAATGTTTTAGAACCAGCCGCTTTTGGCAAACCGGTTATTTGGGGCAGTAACGATAGTAAATACAGAGAAGCCATTGGCTTAAGAAATGCAGGTGGCGGATTTGCTATTCAAAATGCAGAGGCACTCATTAATCAAATACAATTATTAATAGATGCTGAAAAGGATTATAGCAATACATGTTCTTTATCGGCACAATATATCATAAAGCATGCGGGGGCTACCGATAAAACAATTGAATATTTAAAAGAGCAGCAATTTTTAAGGTAAGAATAGCTACTTTTGAATGAATCTTAAAAGCATTATAATTAGCAGGTATGTTTATTGAACAAAATATTACAGGAGAAAGACGTGGTTGGATAGAAGTAGTTTGCGGCAGTATGTTTAGCGGCAAAACCGAAGAATTAATTAGAAGATTAAAAAGAGCAAAAATTGCCAATTTACAAGTTGCCATATATAAACCTGCTACCGATACGCGCTTTGATGTCAATAAAGTAGTAAGCCACGATGCTAATTTTATTGAATCGATTCCTGTAAAAAATGCAGCTGAAATTTTAGCATTATCAAAGACAGCAGAAGTTATTGGTATTGATGAAGCACAATTTTTTGATGCAGGTATTATTGAAGTATGTGAAACACTCATGATGCAAGGCAAAAGAGTTGTAGTTGCAGGACTTGATATGGACTATTTAGGCAAGCCCTTCGGACCCATGCCCTCTTTATTAGCGACTGCCGATTTTATTACCAAGCTACATGCTATTTGTGTTAAGTGCGGTCATTTAGCCAATATTTCATACAGAACTAGCGATGAAGAAGGAACGGTTGTGCTGGGAGAAAAAAATAATTACGAACCAAGGTGTCGCATTTGCGCCGCTAAATAATATTTGCATTAGCAAATAAAGTAAAATGAAAATACATTTGAAATCGATTCTTACTTTATTGAAAAAAGATATGCTGCTAGAGTTTAGACAGCAGTATACTTTTTTTGGCATCTTATTATACATTGCCTCCACCACTTTTGTAATTTACTTAACCATGGGCCAGCCCGATGATGAAGTATGGAATGGTTTATTTTGGATTACCCTTTTATTTATTTCTATAAATACAGTGGCTAGAAGTTTTTTACAAGAAGGTAGAGGGCGTATGCTCTATTTTTATACTATTGCAAGTCCTATACATTTTATCTTTTCTAAATTAATTTACAATAGCTTACTGATGTGCTTTATGAGTGGATTAAGTTTGCTATTATTTACATTGCTATTAGGCAATCCCTTAGAACATAGCTTGCTTTTTTTTGGATTGAGTTGCATTGGAGGCATTAGCCTTAGTTTGGTATTTAGTTTTCTTGCAGCCATTGCCTCTAAAGCACAGCAACCCTCTGCTATTATGGCTATCCTGGGTTTTCCTTTAATTATTCCGCAGCTAATGCTTCTTATGAAAATTGCCAATATTGCTTTTGCCGATGTGGTGCAAAATGGACTACCTGAATTAGTAGGTTTATTATGCGGCTTTGATATTATGATTATAGCACTCTCCTATATTCTCTTTCCTTTTTTATGGAAGGAGTAGGCGTTTTAATGACGTGTTAAAATTATCAATTTTAACACGATAGTGGAGATTAAAAAAAATCAAATAAAGAAGCAAATAAAAATAAAATATATTTTAATAATTTTATTTTTATGCGACTTAGAACTGAAGGTGACGAACTGTTTGTCCATTATTAATAAGTTGCTTTAAGGATTCAATGCCAATAGTTAAATGTCTTTTGACAAATTGAGCAGTCACTTGTGAATCGCTGGCTTCTGTTTTCACCCCTTCTGGAACCATTGGAGAATCGCTTACTAATAATAAAGCCCCGGTTGGAATTTTATTGTAAAAGCCCACTGTAAAAATAGTAGCTGTTTCCATATCAATGGCGTAAGCTCTAATATCGGTTAAATATTCTTTGAATTTTTCATCGTGCTCCCATACTCTTCTGTTGGTGGTGTATACAGTGCCTGTCCAATAATCTACACCATTATCACGAATGGTGGTGGAAATTGCTTTTTGTAAGGCGAAGGCAGGAAGTGCAGGCACTTCAGGAGGAAAATAATCATTGGAAGTACCCTCTCCTCTGATAGCTGCAATAGGTAAAATTAAGTCGCCTATTTTATTTCTCTTTTTTAAGCCTCCGCATTTTCCTAAAAATAAAACCGCTTCTGGTTGAATGGCTGTTAATAAATCCATTATGGTGGCAGCCCCCGGACTACCCATTCCAAAATTAATTATCGTAATACCGTCAGCTGTGGCGCACTGCATAGGCCTATCCTTACCAATGACTTCTACCTTATGCATCTCTGCAAACATGTTCACATAATTACTAAAGTTGGTAAGCAGTATAAATCGACCTAATTGGTCAAGACTTGCGCCCGTATACCTTGGTAACCAATTTTCTACAATTTCATTTTTTGTTTTCATACGATCAAATTTTAAGGAACCTAGTACTTATCTTTGGGCAAAGTATTATATAAAAATACGATTTTTAATTTAAATGATAGTTCTACAGTATCCTAGCTACCCTTTTAAAATAAAAGCCCTCCAAGGGAAGGATCAAATATTTGACCCCTTTAGAAAATCTTGGGTACTACTTACACCTGAAGAATGGGTAAGACAAAACCTATTGCAATACCTAGTTCAAAATTTACAATATCCTGCTAGTTTAATTGCGGTAGAGAAAGAAATAAAATTAGGAGAACTTTCTAAACGCTTTGATATAGTCGTATATAAAAATGAGCTGCCTTGGATGATTATTGAATGTAAAGAGGCCAAGGTTGCATTGAATGAAAAAACGATGCTGCAAATTTTACAATACCAACAAGTATTAATGGCTCAGTATTTATTTATGAGCAATGGTCATGAAACACTAGGTGCTAAAATAGAATCGGGGAAACTGCAAGCTTTGCAAAATTTCCCCGAATACTTATAAAACATTTTTATACTAAAATCTTCCAACTACTAAGGGAAGATACCTAATTCAGCATAAGAAGTGCCTACTTTATTAATAGCACATACATAAGCTGCAGAACGCATATCTGGAATAGCTGGATTGGCTTTCCAAATATCCATAATTTCTCTAGTAGCAGTAATCATGGTTTCTTCTAATCCACTATGCACTAAATCAATTTCATCTGGACCATGTGCAATAATTAATTTTTCAGCATCAGATACTTTTTTACCAGTCAAATCTTCTATTTGTTTTAATATATGTATGTTGGCGTTCTCAGTAAATCTTTTTTCTAAACGGCCATACCTTACGTGACTTAAATTTTTCAACCACTCAAAATAAGAAACAGTCACACCACCTGCATTTAAATACATATCAGGAATTACTAGTACGCCTCTTGAAGCTAGTATTTCATCTGCTTCAGGGGTTAAAGGACCATTCGCTGCTTCTCCAATTATTTTTGCTTTAATTTTAGGTGCATTGTTTTTATCAATTACATTCTCAAGTGCAGCCGGTATTAATATGTCACAATCTAATTCTAAAGCATCGGCACTTTTTTCAATATTCTTAGCTCCTGGAAAATTTAAAATACTACCTGTCTTTTTACGGTGTTGGAAAACCTCTTCTTCATTTAAGCCAGCTTCATTGTAAATAGCTCCTTCAAATTCTGCAATAGCTACCACAATGGCACCATGCTCTCTGAAAAATTTAGCAGAATAATAGCCCACATTTCCCAAACCTTGCACTATTACTTTTTTATTTTTAATACCTACAGATAATCCTTGTTTTTTCATTACATCTTCCATCAAGCATACTTCTCTTACACCATAAAATACGCCTAATCCAGTGGCTTCTTTTCTTCCTCTTACGCCTCCTAATGAAAGAGGCTTTCCTGTTACACAACCCGCTGCATCAATTTCTCCTGGTTTTAAAGACTGATAAGTATCCACGATCCATGCCATTTCTCTTTCCCCTGTTCCATAATCTGGAGCGGGTACATCAATACCTGGGCCTATAAAATTTTTCTTTACTAATTCAGAAGTATATCTTCTAGTAATTTTTTCAAGTTCATAAGTGCTTAAACTTCTAGGACTAATTTTGATACCGCCCTTAGCACCCCCAAAAGGCACATTCACAATCGCACATTTATAAGTCATTAAAGCGGCTAGTGCCATTACCTCATCTTGATTCACTGCCATACTAAAACGAATACCTCCTTTACAAGGCGACTTATGTTGTGAATGTTGCACACGATAGGCTTCAATTACTTCAATATGCCCATCATCCATTTTAACGGGGAAGCGCATACTGTAGATACTATTACAAGCTTTAATTTGTTCTAATAAACCTTGCTCCCAATTAGTAAATTTAGAAGCTTTATCAAAACTTCTTTCAACACTTTGAAAGAAACTATACTCTTTATTTTCTTGCATAAAAATGATTTTTAAATTTTAAATTAAATTTTTTGCTTACTATTTTGGATTAATCTTTTGGGTTAGTTTTTTGCGTTATTTTCTAATGCCGCTATTTTCTTGTCAACAGTAGCTACATATATAAATAGACCCACTAGTATAATAGTCACCACAGACATGACTATATATATTTTACCTTGTTGAACCATGATGCTAGTATTCTCGACCACCTTTGCTTGTAATATTTGAAACATATATTTTTTTTTATTCTTGATTGAAAATTATTTCTTCTTGATTTTTTTTGACTAATGATATTACACGAGTCCTTCTTTTTTTAATTTTAATAATTGTACTCTTATATGCAATGTACTTATCCATACACCCAATAAAGTCCATCCAATCACTGCTGGATAAAAAACAGTACGCATATTAGCCGACATATCTTTTCCATTCAGTCCCGGATTGCCATCACTACCCTGTCCTCCAGGATGTAATGATTCTGTGAGCCTTGGTAAAATCCAAAGTGTGGGAAATAACATAAAGAAAGAAAATATATTATAGACAGCAGAAAGTCTTGCTCTTTTCTCTGTGTCAATTAAACTTCCTCTTAAAACAAAATAGGCGAAATAAATAAGTAAGGCAATGGCTGCCCCGTTTTGTTTTGGATCGCCCACCCAAGGACTGCCCCATTGATAGTTCGCCCAAAATGCACCAGTAATAATTCCTAAAAATCCAAACAATAAGCCCATAGATGCAAATGCCATTGAATAAATATCATGCACTGGACTCGCGTTACGCAAATATTTAATTGCATACACTAGAGATACAAATAATAGTATCATCATTCCAAACCACATCGGCACATGAAAGAAGAAATTACGAATAGACTCTTGCAAACGGTCGTCAAGCTTGGGCACTTTTACCAAAAAGCCATATGTACATGTATATACCAAAAGTATAATAGATAGGATTTTCCACCAGCGCGCTCTCAACATAGTTAAATTTATTTTGTATCAATAAATCCTAAAACTAACAATTGTTTGCAAATTTAGTTGTTTTGCTTCTAATTGCCCAATTTTAGGTATGAATCTTAGGTTAACAAAATTACTGCTTATGTTGTACATTTGCGTCCATAATTTTCATGCCGTAACATGAAGCGAACTGCCCCGTAAGGCTGTAGTAAACTTAATGTGGCTATCACCCAAAAATAGACACAAATGAAACTTTCTCAATTTAGGTACGATCTACCTTTAAATCTCATTGCACAATATCCTACTAAAAGAAGAGAGGATAGCAGACTGATGGTGGTTAACCGTCAAAATGGTCATATGGAGAATCGTCATTTCTCTGACTTATTAGAGTATTATGACGACAAAGATGTTTTTGTAGTAAACAATACCAAGGTATTCCCCGCTAGAATGTATGACCGTAAAGAAAAAACAGGCGCGAAGATTGAAGTGTTCTTGTTAAGAGAATTAAATAAGCCTAACCGTTTATGGGATGTCATTGTTGATCCCGCAAGAAAAATTCGTGTAGGCAACAAATTGTATTTCGGAGAAAACGAAGAACTAGTAGCAGAAGTCATTGACAATACCACTAGCCGTGGACGTACCATTCGTTTTTTATGGGAAGGCGATGATGAAGGCTTTAGAAAAATGTTAGAATTTTTAGGAGAAACTCCTTTGCCTAAATATATTAAGCGCAAGCCAGACGAAGAAGATAAAGAAAGATATCAAACTGTTTATGCAAAGCATGAAGGTGCTGTCGCTGCTCCTACCGCTGGTTTACACTTTAGTAAAGAGTTAATCAAAAGAAGTGAAATTATTGGTATTCGTTTTGCTGAAGTAACCTTGCATACTGGCTTAAGTACTTTCAGACCTATTGAAGTTGAAGATTTAAGTAAACATAAAATGGATGCTGAATATTTCAAGATAGATGAAGAAGCTTGTAAGATTATTAATACTGCTAAGGAAAATGGCCGTCGTGTATGTTCTATTGGAACCACCGCTATGCGTGCTATGGAAAGCAGTGTGACCGCTCAACGTTTATTAAAACCAGCTGAAGGATGGACCAATCATTTTATTCACCCTCCTTATAATTTTAATATTGCTGATAGTTTAGTTACGAACTTCCATTTACCTAAAACAAGCTTGTTAATTATGTCTTGCGCTTTTGCTGGATATGAATTAGCCATGGAAGCTTATAAAAAAGCGATCAAGGATAAATATCGTTTCTTCTCTTATGGAGATGCTTTGTTATTTATTTAATCCATATTTTGAAAATAGGATTAAATAAATAACACTCTGATGATTTATTCACTATTTATCTAAATTTTATAAAATATAAATTTAGATAAATAATACTCTTAAGATTTTTTTACTATTTATTTAATCCATATTTTGAAAATAGGATTAAATAAATAACAATCAAACGATTTTTTACTGTTTATATAATAGAAAAATTAATAAAAAAGGTCTCGATTTAGCGGGACCTTTTTATTTTTCCCTAAAACATAAATGGGTTTTCCTTATTTCAAAAATGAGCCATTTAATTGGACTCTATTTTTGCGCCTCAATTAGTATGAATAGAAAAATAAGCTTTATCCTCCTTTTCATTACTGCTTTAACCCTAGAAATGAATGCCCAGGATACCATTAAAGATACTGCAGCGTGGAAGAGATTGCCGGATATTACTGTTGTGGGTAGAAATAGTAAATCGGACTACCAACAACTACCAGAAATTGTAGGTACAAGCATTTATGCTGGTAAAAAGAATGCCTTGATTGTGCTTGAAAATGTGCAAGGGAATACTTCCAATAACGTCATGCGTCAGGTATTAGCAAAAGTACCAGGCATACATGTTTGGGAAAGTGACCCAAGTGGAATACAAATTGGCATTGCAGCAAGAGGCTTAAGCCCCAATAGAAGCTGGGAATTTAATGTTAGACAAAATGGATATGATATAGCTGCAGATCCATTTGGTTATCCAGAAGCTTATTATAATCCTCAAATGCAAGCAATTCAAAGAATTGAAATTATTAGAGGGCAAGGTGCATTACAATATGGGCCGCAATTTGGCGGAATGGTTAACTATATATTAAAAAATGGAAGTGAAATTAATAAACCATTTGAGTTTGAAGCACAACAAACAATTGGAAGCAATGGCTTATTAAATAGTTATAATGCCATTGGCGGCAAGCATGGAAAACTCCATTATTATTCATTTTATGATCAAAGAACTGGTGACGGTTGGAGAAATAATAGTCAATTTTATACAAAATCCGGCTTTGGTTCGATGACCTATAATTTTACAAATAAATTTTCACTCAGGTTTGAAATAATGTATTCACATATTAGAAGTCAACAGCCTGGAGGACTAACTGATGCACAAATAAAACAAGATGCAAGGCAAAGTTTAAGGGCTAGGAACTGGTTTGATATTAAATGGATGACACCCGCCTTAGTACTTCAATATGAAATCAATAAAAATAGTCGTTGGAATACAACCATCTTTGGAACAATCGGCGACCGCAACAGTGTAGGATTCTTACAATCCATCAATGTAAAAGATAGTATCAACGCTTCTACCAATCAATTTAATAATAGGTTAGTCAATTTAGACAAATACAGAAACTACGGTATAGAAAGCAGAATGATAAATGATTATGTTATTGGAAAATTTAAAAACACAATAGCAGGAGGTATAAGATTATACAAAGGTAATACCTCTAGATTAGCCGATGGAATAGGCAGCACAGGTACTGGCTATGATGTTACCATTAAAGGAATTTACCCAAAAGATATAAATTTTGAGTCGTCTAATGCAGCTGCATTTATTGAAAACATTTTTAGAATTTCTGATAAACTAATTTTAATTCCTGGTATAAGATATGAATGGCTTGAAGGTTCCGCTGAGGGAAGAAATGGAATAACAAATTCGGGAACAGCTATTAATTTACAAAACATTACCAGGGGTAGAAATTTCACACTCGCTGGACTTGGTTCAGAATACCATTTAACAAATAGTACCGAATTATATGCAAACTTATCGCAGGCATACAGGCCCATTCAATTTGCAAATTTACAAGCCCCTCCCACTACAGATTTGATAGATCCTGCATTAAAAGATGCCAAAGGTTATAATTTTGATATTGGCTATAGAGGTAAAATAAAAAATTATATTCAATTTGATATTAGTGGATTTTATTTGAAATATAATAATCGTGTTGGCACTATCAGTTCCGCAAATGCCAGCTACAGACTCATTACCAATGTAGGCGCCAGTGCTAGTAAAGGATTAGAGACTTATGTTGAATTTAATCCTTTAAGGGCATTCACTAATAGTGTGTATACAGATATCATTTTATTTAGTTCCTACGCTTATACGGATGCTAGATATAGCGCTGACCATAAAGACGCCAATACAAAAGATAAAAAAGTGGAAAATGCCCCTCAAGATATTTTTAGAGGCGGTATTAGCTATGGGTACAAAAAATTTCTATTAACCGCACAATTAAGTTTTGTGGGTGCCTCATTTAGTGATGCAAATAATACCATTACAGCAAGTGCAAATGGGAATACAGGACTCATCCCCTCCTACTCAATCACAGATTTAACTGCTAGTTATAAATTTTCTAAAATAGTACAGCTAAGAGCAGGCATTAATAATTTATTGGATAAAAGATATTTCACTAGACGCGCTGCTGGTTATCCTGGACCCGGTGCATTACCTGCCGATGGACGCAGTTTTTTCCTTACAGTAGGCGCAAAATTATAAAATAAAAACCTGTTTATAAATTAAACAAGCCCTTATTAATTAATTGCAAAGTCTTTACTTTATGTGCACTTGGAATGAGCAGTGAAATATTATGAGCACTACCCCCATAATTGACCATGGTCACGGGTATTTCATTAATGGCTTGAAATAATTTACTAAGTACCTCATCGGTTTTAGCAATTTCATTTCCAACAATGGAAACAATGGTTTGATTTTTCTCTACTTCTACTGAAGCAATATTATTGAGCTCTGTTACAATCTCATTCAAATGCGAATCGTTATCTATGGTTACTGATACCGCCACTTCAGAAGTGGTGATCATATCAATAGGTGTTTTGTACTTCTCAAATACTTCAAATATTTGTCTTAAAAAACCATAAGCTAGTAGCATTCGCGTGCTCTTTATTTTTATGGCAATAATATTATCCTTAGCGGCCACTGCTTTCACTCCTACACTACCCGCTTCTTTTTTAATAACGGTACCCACTGCAGTAGGCTGCATGGTATTTAATAATTTAACAGGAATGTTTTCTTGTTGTGCTGGCCAAATACAAGTAGGATGTAAAATTTTGGCACCGAAATAAGCTAACTCGGCTGCTTCATCAAAACTCAATTGCTCAATGGCTATAGTTTTATCTACTACTCTTGGGTCGTTGTTATGCATGCCATCGATATCTGTCCAAATTTCACAAACACTGGCATTTAATACAGCAGCAATTAAAGAAGCGGTATAATCGCTGCCTCCTCTTTTTAAATTATCTACCTCTGCTCTACTATTTCTACATATATAACCCTGTGTGATAAATAATTTTTGAGTGGGGTACTGCGCTAAAACTAATTTTAATTTTTCTTGAATGACCCCAAAATCTGGTTCGTCATTGGCATCTAGTTGCATAAATTCTAAAGCCGGTAATAAAACATGGTCAATTTTTTCTTGCTCTAAATACAAAGAAAATAATTTAGTGCTCATTAATTCACCTTGTGCTAAAATATCTTTAACCAATGCATCGCTCAATGAAATTTTCTGCGTAATTTTTAAAAACTCAAAATGTTCTGTAATTATTTCATTTGCTTTAGCTCTTATATTTTCATCTTTTAATAAATCAATAATAAAAGCGCGGTATTGTTTTTCTAAAGCATCAATTTTTTCTACTGCTATATGTTTGTCAGGAAAAGCTAAAGCAGTACTAATTTCTACCAACGCATTGGTGGTGCCACTTAATGCACTTAAAACTACTATGGTAGTATCTTCTTTGCGTGTAATTAATTGAGATACTTGGTGCATCCTTTCAGGCTTACCCACACTGGTACCACCAAATTTCATTATAACCATGGTTCAATTTTTAGAATGGTAAATCATCTACTGGAGCATCATCATGAGACGGTGCACTTGCTGGAGTATAAGTTCCACCTGCACTTTGATCTGGTGATGTAGTTCCATTAGGCTTAGCACCTAATAATTGAACCGATACAATTCTTAAAGTTAAAGAAGCCCCGTTTCTACCATCGGTAGTTGTGTAAGATCTTACATCTGGAGTGCCTTCAACATATACTTGAGTTCCTTTCTTTAAATAAGGGGCCACTGCGGTTCTATCTGTCCAATAAGAACAGTCTAACCAGGTGGTTCTATCTTTTTGAACGCCTTGCGCATCCTTAAAGCGCTCCGTGTGCGCCACATTAAAATTAATAACTGATTTACCGTTAACATTGTTAACTACTGCGTCTTTACCTAAATTTCCGATTACTTGTAACTTTATCATTTTCTATTATTTTGTCGTTTTATGTTAGTGAAGATAGTATTTTTTAGAATTTTGAACTGAAAACCCTGGTCCATTTTATGAACATTCTGCGATTTAACAAAGATGAATTACTTTTGTGCTAAGCCAACTTTTAACTGGCCAAACACTATGAGTAAGAAAGGTAAGGTTTTAGTCGCTATGAGCGGCGGTATTGACAGCACAGTAGCAGCCTTAATGCTACACAACGAAGGCTACGAAGTAATAGGCATTACCATGAAGACCTGGGACTATGCCACCAGCAATGCCAATGGAAAAGAAACAGGTTGTTGCAATATTGATTCATTTAACGATGCCCGTTTAGCTGCCGTTAATAACGGATTCCCCCATTTTATTTTAGATATTAGAGAAGAGTTTGGTGACTTTGTCATTGAAAACTTTGTAGAAGAATACTTAGCCGGTCGCACACCGAACCCTTGTGTGATGTGTAATACCCATATTAAATGGAGGGCCTTATTAAAAAGAGCCGATGCATTAGGTTGTGATTTTATAGCTACAGGTCATTATGCCAAAGTGCGTCAGCATACCAATGGCAGGTATGTCATTTCAAAAGGACTCGATAGCACCAAGGACCAGAGTTATGTTTTATGGGGCGTAGATCAAGATTTATTAAGCAGAACCATTTTGCCTTTAGGCGGCATGCATAAAAAAGATATTAAACAAATGGCTATTGATTTAGGCTATCCTGAACTGGCTAAAAAAAGCGAGAGCTATGAAATTTGTTTTGTACCCGATAATGATTACCGTGGATTTTTAAAAAGACGCGTACCAGGTTTAGAAGAAAAAGTGAATGGAGGTTGGTTTGTAGATGCTAAAGGAAAAAGATTAGGCAAACACAAGGGCTACCCTTTTTATACCATTGGTCAAAGAAAGGGTTTAGAGATTGCTTTTGGAAAACCTATCTATGTTACTTCAATCGACCCAATTAATAATGTAGTTGTGCTGGGTGAAGAAAATGAATTAGACCAGAACGATATGCTAGTAGCAAGATTAAATTGGATTAAATACGATTCTATACAAGAGCCCATGGAATTAATGGCTAAGATTCGTTATAAAGACGATGGCGCCCTTTGTACTTTATCTAATACCGATGCTGGTGTGCAAGCAAGGTTTTATGAAAATGTAAAAAGTATTGCTCCCGGACAAAGCGCTGTATTTTATGAAGGAGAAGATGTGGTGGCTGGTGGTATTATTCAAAGCGGTCAATTATTTCCAAGCCTTTCTAAGTCTTAATATTTTAATCCACCATTTTCTGCAGCAAGGCACCAAACAGTGTATCAGCGTGCTTATCATAGCCTATAAAATACTGCTGGTCTACTAATTTAAATTTACCGGTAGCTACTAATTTTTCTATTTGATCTTCATTTTCATTTTTATACACTGAGCAAGTTGCTGCTAATAAGTAGCCTCCTATTTTTATTGCAGGCATTAAATGACGCAAAATATTTTCTTGAAGTTTGGTCATTGTATTTAACTGCGTCTCTTTATAGCTTTGTAAATTTTCTGGTGTTCTGCCCCAAGTGCCCGAACCTGAACAAGGTAGGTCGGCAAAAATAAAATCGAATTGTTTTTTAATAGCAAAGGGCAAAGTAATATCTACTACTTGTAAAGAGGCGGGCTGAATACCTGCTTCTTTTAAACGCTTCTCGCAATTAAATAAAATATTCTCTCTAATATCAGATACATGTAATTGCACTGAGGGCATGGTATCTTTTATTAAAATAGATTTTCCTCCACTCGCTGCGCAAGGATCCCAAACCACCAGCGGTTTATCTTTTAAAGGAATTAGTTTTAATAAAGAAGCTAGTGCTTGCGAATTAATATCTTGAATAACTGCTTCTTTATTGAGTACAATAATATTTTGAAGCGAACTTGTATTGGGTAATGCGAATGCCATTTCTCCAATGGACTCAAAAAATAGTCCCGCTTTTTCTAAACTTGCTTTTACTAGTTCTTTTTTACCAGGCCTTGCACGAATAAACAATAAAGGTTGTTGCAAATGAGAGGCCGTAAATTTTGGAATATCAATGGCTGAAGAAATAAAATTTTGCAAAGGAAAAGCTTCACTTAATTTTCTAAAATATTCATAGCAAATAGCGCTAATACTTTTACGATCCTTACTGCCGTGTTTTTTATTGGCAGCGAAATAGGTTTTTAAATACAAGGCAAAAGGCGTGGGCCCCTCATATTCTCTCACTAATTTATCGGCTACGTTCTGATGTGAGTGATGGTATTTATCAATTGTCATTTCCAAATGAGTGCGGGTTGTTTTTGGGTGCTGCAAATATCCGTTTAAATGCGCTAAATACAGCCCTAAAAGAACAAAGTAATGAAGGCAGATCTGCTAGCTAGTGAATTATATTTAATATATTGATAATCAATTACTTAAGTATAATTCCCTTTTTTTTCGATTTTAATTTTAATTATTTGCTTAAGTACCTTACCTTTGCCCTCCTGAAAATTAAATAGTACATGGCAAATCATTCGGCTACCAAAAAAGATATTAGACAAGCAACTAAACGTCGCGATAGAAACCGTTATTATGGTAAAACTACCCGTAACGCTATTCGTGAATTAAAAGTTGTAGACGACCAAAAAGTATACGACGAGAAGTTACCTAATATCATGTCTCAAATTGATAAATTAGCTAAGCGTGGCATTATCCACAAGAACAAAGCGGCTAATTTAAAAAGCAAATTAGCAAAGCATACTGCTGTTAAAGCAACTCCTGCTAAAGCAAACGCTTCTAAAGCAAAAGCTTAAATAAATAAACTAGACACTCACTTAACTAAGTTATAAAGCTATTATACCCATCCCGCTCCGAGTATTCGGATCGGGATTTTTTTTATGTATCTTCGCCACATGACTGAAAAAATCCTCATCCTAGACTTCGGAAGCCAGTATACACAGCTTATAGCACGTGCTGTAAGAGAAGCCAATGTGTATTGCGAGATCAAGCCCTTTAATACTAGCATCGAATTTGATAGTACGCTAAAAGGTGTCATTTTAAGTGGTTCTCCTGCCAGTGTGAACGAAGCAGATGCACCCAATGTTGATATAGAAGCTATCCTTGCCAAACTGCCTGTTTTAACCGTTTGTTATGGTGCACAATTAAGTGCCAAGAACTTTGGTGGCAAGGTAGAAAAATCAAATAAAAGAGAATACGGACGCGCTCAATTACGCATCCAAAAAGAAGATATTATATTCAAAGGAATTACTAGTAACAGTCAGGTCTGGATGAGCCACAGCGATTCCATCACCCAACTACCTGCAAATTTCGAACTCTTGGCCGATACAGAGAGCATTCCTGTAGCAGCCTTTAGAAAAAAACAGGACAACGGAAACAGCCTTCACGGATTTCAGTTTCACCCAGAAGTCTATCATTCTACTGAGGGGAAGAAGATGATTGAAAACTTTTTGGTAGGCATTTGTGGCTGCCAGCAAAATTGGACCCCTTCTTCCTTTGTGCAAGAAACAGTTGATAAGCTTAAAGCTCAGATTGGAGATAGTCATGTTATTATGGCCTTAAGTGGAGGGGTGGATAGTACGGTAGCCGCTACCCTTATTCATGGAGCCATTGGAAGCCGATTACATGGCATATTTGTAGACAATGGCTTACTGCGTAAAAATGAATTTCAAGACGTTTTAGACATATACAAGACCCTAGGATTAAATGTAACTGGCATTGATGCTAAAGATATGTTCTACGATGCCCTTGCAGGCAAGTCTGAGCCTGAAGAGAAGCGTAAAATTTCCCAGGACCAGGACTGGCCATTCGTATATTGGGTGATATTACCAGAGAAAAAGTTGCACTCCTGCAAGCAGCCGATCATGTTTACATGAACGCCTTAAAAGAGTTTGACTTATACTCTAAAGTATGGCAGGCTGGTACTATTTTACTACCTGTTAAAAGCGTGGGTGTAATGGGAGACGAAAGAACCTATGAATTTACAATTGCCCTAAGAGCAGTTACCTCGGTGGATGGGATGACCGCCGACTGGGCACATCTACCCTATGAGTTTTTAGCCCATGTTAGTAATGCCATTATCAATGAAGTAAGAGGTATAAATAGAGTTGTTTACGATATAAGCTCTAAACCCCCTGCTACTATTGAATGGGAATAGATTTATTGAATATATTTTAGTTTAAATTATTGATTTACAATAATTTATAAATACTAATTCAATTTTTTCTTTAAGCTTGTTATTTGATCTTGCAAGTTATTGACTACACCTGCTAATTGATCTACATTCCACATAGGTTGAGCCCCTGCTTTATGTATGATATAGACTGCTTTCCATATCTCTACAATA
This sequence comes from Sediminibacterium sp., assembly GCA_021300455.1. Taxonomy (GTDB): domain Bacteria; phylum Bacteroidota; class Bacteroidia; order Chitinophagales; family Chitinophagaceae; genus Sediminibacterium. The sequence continues at coordinate 21,883 of JAJTDP010000024.1, forward strand.
TCAGTGGCATTTACTTGATATGGCTCGTATAAAGGATTGTCACTTAATAAAGTAAGTCTATCTCCATTTCCTTCTTTTGACCTATCATCGTTGGTAATAATACGCTTATAAACTACCCCATCTGAATTGGATACAACGATATAAGTATTACTATTTTTTACCTCTTTAAAGCTGGCTACCTTCTCGCCCACAATAACACTGCCACTTGGGGTGGGTAACATACTATCTCCTATGATTTCAAAAGCACGGTAGTCACCTGGTGCCAACATAGGTAAAGTGAAAGTATTTAACTCGTCCAAGAATTCAGGGTCGGCGTAGCCTGCTAAATACCCCGCTGCAGCCTTCACAGGTACAAAGGGAACTATTGGTGCTAATGAGGTGGTTTTATCCGATTTAAGGGAACGTCTTCGCTCCAGATAACTATTACCTGAATTGCCTTCTCCATCCCCATTCAATGACCCCGTTAGGGATAAGTCTTGGAATAGGAACTGCTCCAAATTAATGGAGAATAAGGCACAAATAGACTCCATTACTTCAAGTCTTGGTTCTGCGCGCTCTTCTTCATAGGCGCCTACTAAAGAACGCTTAATTTGAAGCTGATTGGCCATTTCTTCTTGTGTCCATTCGCGCTGCTTTCTGATGTATTTTAAATTCTTTCCTGCGTATGACATAACTAATTATTTTAGTGCAATTTACTAATATTTTTAGTATTACCAAATTTATTTAGCATTTTCTTTATTTTGTTTCAAGTACCTATCTTGGTAACTTGCAGTATGGCAAAGAGTAAAACAGAGAAACCCGTTATATTAGTTACTAACGATGATAGTATTAGTGCCCCAGGTATTAAGGCGCTTGTGGAAGCAGTCAAGGACCTTGGTAAGGTAATTGTGGTGGCACCCGATAAACCTCAGAGCGGTATGGGTCATGCCATTACCCTTGGCCATCATTTAAGATTACAAAAAGCACATATTATAGATGGTGTTGAATCCTACACTTGTAGTGGGACCCCAGTAGATTGCGTAAAATTAGCAGTAGATAAAGTATTACATCATAAGCCTACTATTTGCTTAAGCGGTATTAATCATGGAGCCAACCACTCTATCAATGTGATTTACTCTGGCACTATGTCGGCGGCTTTGGAGGCCTCTATTGAAAGTATACCTAGTATTGGATTCAGTCTTTTAGATTTAAGTATAGAGGCCGATTTCACCGCAGCCAAACATTATGCGCGTATTATCGTTAAGCAATTACTAGCCGATAAAAATTTAGATAAACATTTATGCTTGAATGTAAATATTCCTAAAGTGGCTACCAGCTTAATCAAAGGAATTAAAATTTGCAAACAGTCTTATGCTAAATACGATGAGAAGTTTGTTGAAAGAACCGACCCACATGGAAAAAAATACTATTGGCTAACGGGCGAGTTTGTCAATTTTGATAAATCAAAAGATACCGATGTTTGGGCTTTGAAAAATAATTACGTGAGTGTGGTGCCTGTTCAATTTGATTTGACCAATCATGTCATCAAAGAAAAGCTTTCTAAAAAATGGAAATGGTAATTCAAATTGAATAGGTTTTAAAATAATGCGCAGAGATAATTATATACTAGGAGTACTTATGGGATTACTAATGCCTTTTTTAGGCTTCTTCGGATTCTATGAATACCGGTTTAGCTTATTTAGTATTCAAGAATTCTTAGAACTATTGAATCAACAGAAGTCTCTTCTATCTGCCATGATTAGTATATCTCTTCTCATTAATGGCGCAGTGCTTACCTACTTTTTTCAAAAGCAGCAAGATAAAACAGCTAAAGGAATATTTTTTACCACCTGTGTTTACGCAATCATTGCCATTGCGTGTAAATGGTTTTTATAAATGAAATATTATATCATTGCTGGAGAAGCCAGCGGAGATTTACACGGCGCCAACTTAATTAAATCAATTAAGTCAATGGACCAGCTTGCTCAAATTCAGTGCTGGGGTGGTGAACTCATGCAAGCAGCCGGCGGTCATTTAGTAAAACATTATAGAGACCTAGCCTATATGGGTTTTGTGGAAGTAGCTTTAAACCTTTCCACTATTTTAAACAATATTCGTTTTTGTAAAAAAGATATTGCTGCCTTTGTGCCTGATGTACTTATCTGTATCGATTATAGTTTACTTTATTGCTCCACAGGTATGGGCTTGGAAAGAAAATAGAGTGCCTGCCATGCGGGCAAGCATTGATCGCTTATTATGTATTCTTCCTTTTGAAAAAAAATATTTTAAAGATAGATGGGATTGGGAAGTAGATTATATAGGACATCCCTTAATGGAAGTCATTGCAGCTCAAAATAATTTAGCACATCCTCTTCCTAGCTTGCAAGGTCAAAATATTATTGCATTACTTCCAGGTAGCAGAAAACAAGAGATAGAAAAAAAATTACCCTTAATGCTAAGCGTGGCTATTCATTTTCCGGCATATCAGTTTGTAGTGGCTCAAGCGCCCGGTTTAAATGACGAATGGTTTAATAACTTAATAAGCCCTCAACTAAATGTACATGTTGTAAAGGCAAGTACTTACGCATTATTACAACATAGTAAGGCAGCCCTAGTCACTAGCGGTACGGCTACTTTAGAAACTGCTTTATTGAATGTACCACAAGTTGTATGTTATAAAGGAAGCCCTATTACATATGCACTGGCTAAATTTTTTGTAAAAATTAAATTTATCGCGCTAGTGAATTTGATAATGGAAAAAGAAGTGGTGAAAGAATTAATTCAAGACGAATTAAATACCCATAATTTAGTGATAGAGTTATCTAAATTATTGGAAGACAGTAAAACACAAAATGAAATGAGCGCCCACTACGCTGCTTTAAAAGAGATACTCATGACGGGCGAAAAGGCCACCGATGTCGCTGCTGAAATAATTATGGAGACGATTCAAAAAAAATAGGCTACCTGAACTTATTAGCTAGCCTCATTTATTTACCTTACTTACTTATTTATTTATTTACTTCGCTTATTTTTTAAAATAAGGAATAATTAAAAATTTAAATAGCATCACTAACAATGATACTAAAAACATTAATAATGAAAGGCGATTCATTCCATGCATGGCTTTCATCATCCCTGTTCTTTCTTGATTCGGATCACGCTTTACTATAAATAAGTACTCCCCAATTTGTCTTAAAAATTTCATTACTTTCTTTTTATGAAGTTAGTTAAACTTGTTTCGCTAACCAAGCTTTTAAATGATCGGTAATTTGAACAGACTCAATAATAAATCCATCATGTCCATAGGCTGAATCAATAGCTACTAAGCTGGCCTTAGGCATATGCTGTTTCATAAAACGCTGTTCATCTAATGGACATAATATATCGCTGTTAATACCCATTATAAAAGTAGGTATTTGAATGGTGCCCAATGTTTTAATTAAATCGCCACCTCTTTTGCGCGCTATATGATGACTATCCATTGACTTAGTTAATAACCAATAACTATAGGCATTGAACCTGCTTACTAATTTATCGCCTTGATAATTAATATAAGAAGAAGCTTTAAAATTATCTATTTTTTCAGGGTCATCGTCGGTTTGTTTTTCCTGATAAATTCCATAATTGCGATAAGTTAACATGCCAATGGCTCTAGCAGCTTTCAATCCCTTCGCGCCAGCATTCGGTGTGGGTTCTTTCCATGTGCAATCAGCTTCAATAGCCAAACGTTGTGCAGTATGTATTGCCACACCCCATGCACTTTCTGAACAGGATGTTGCAATAAGGAACATTTTTTTAATAACGGTGGGCTCATAGATGGCCCATTCTAAGGCTTGATAACCACCCATACTTCCGCCTAATAATAAATCAATGGAATCAATACCTAAATGCGTTCTTAATAAAATATGCGCCTTTACCATATCGCGAATAGTAATAGTTGGAAAATTATCAAAACTGATATTGGTTCCAATGGTCTCGGTACTTAATGGCCCCGTAGACCCATAAACCAGGGGTATAGCTACCATAGCTATGATAGGCGATGGTTAGCTTAGGCAGGCTCACCCCGCATTCTAAGCTAAAAGGACTTTCATAATTATAAATCTTAGGCTCCATTTTTTCGTATTCTAATGCAAAGTAACTATCTATTTGAATTACATTTGCATAATCATTGGAAATTATATTTCAATAAACTAACAATTATTATTTTATGGCTAGAATGACAGTTACAAGAATAAACGATGCATTTGCATTTAATGCAGTGGATGAAGCCCATAATTCAATGATATTGGACATTCCCGTTGACCAAGGAGGCCATGGCACAGGACTTAGACCTATGCAAACTTTATTGAGTGCACTAGGCGCTTGCAGTGGTGTAGATATTGTGATGATATTAAACAAACAAAAAGAAACCATTGAGTTTTTTGAAATGATCATTGATGGAGAACGTGAAACAGGTAAAGAACCTGCTTTATGGACCACCGTTCATATTATTTTCAAATTCAAAGGCAGCATGACCAAAGAGAAAGCAGAAAAAGCTTGCGCGTTGTCTATTGATAAATATTGTTCTGTTGCAGCTACCCTAAGAGCAGCAGGTGCTGTTATTAGCTGGGAAGTGGAGATAGGATAAGGTAAAAAAGATAAGATTAAATAAACTAGTTTGAAAAAGAAATAGACTTTAAAATATTTGTATGAAGCATACGCAATCAAAATTAATTAGAACACAAATTCCAAGAACGGCTGAAGGGGAACATGCGAGTCCTTTATATCTTACAAGTAGTTTTTGTTTTGATAATGCCGAAGATATGCGTGCTGCATTTGCAGATGAAACAGATGTGAATATTTATAGTCGTTTCTCTAATCCAAATGTGCAAGAGTTTGTAGATCGTTTATGTATTTTAGAAAATGCAGAAGCAGGCTTCGCCACTGCTACTGGAATGAGTGCAGTGTTTGGATCCTTTATGGCTTTATTAAAAAAAGGAGACCACCTTTTATCATGTGATTCAGTTTTTGGAAGTACACATACCGTTGTTTCTAAATACTTGCCTAAATATGGAATTGATTTTAGTTATGTAAGTGCCAATGCAACTGCTGCTCAGTGGGAGGCAGCCATTACGCCACAAACTAAAATGATCTATTTAGAAACCCCTACGAATCCTGGATTAGAAGTAATAGATATTGCTATGGTAAGCACCATTGCTAAAAAACATAATATTATTTTAAATGTAGACAATTGTTTTGCCACGCCTATTGGTCAAACACCCATTGACTTAGGAGCCGACATCGTAATACATTCCGCTACTAAATGGATTGATGGACAAGGTCGCGTTTTAGGAGGCGCCATTGTAGGTCGCAAGGACTTAATTCATGAAATGTATTTATTCTGTCGTGCAACAGGTCCTTCTCTTTCTCCTTTCAATGCATGGATATTAAGTAAAAGTTTAGAGACTTTAGAAGTGCGTATGGAAAGACATTGTAGTAATGCATTATTTGTTGCAGAAAAATTAGAAGGCCATTCAAAAATTAATTTTGTTAAATATCCTTTCTTAACATCACACCCACATTATGCAATTGCCAAAAAGCAAATGACTAATGGGGGTGGAATTCTTTGTTTTGAAATTAAAGGTGGCATTGAAGCAGGCCGCAAATTTTTAAATAATATTAAAATGTTATCGCTTACTGCTAATTTAGGAGATACCAGAAGTATTGCTTCCCACCCTGCTAGCACCACACATGCAAAACTTTCTCCACAAGAACGAGAGGCTGTAAGTATTAGCGATGGACTCATAAGAATATCAGTTGGCCTTGAGCATAAGGAAGATATTGTAGCCGATATACTGCAGGCTTTAGAAGCTTAATGCATGCCTATTTTTTAATCAATTTTTGATCATTTTTTCATCATTTTTTTGGGCGCTAAAAGGCAATTTTCCAATTTTTTGAGTATATTGAATACGCTTAAATACAGCTCGATATATGAAAACAAAAATTAGCGTAATGCTGTCCTCCATGATGTTCTTGCAATATTATATTTGGGGTGCATGGTATGTGACAATGGGAACTTATATGGGCGAAATTTTAAAGTCTACAGGGCTTGATATCGGAGCTGCTTATAGTGCTGTGGCTATTGCCACTATTTTTAGTCCCTTTTTTGTAGGCATGATTGCTGATCGTTTTTTTGCTGCTCAAAAAATTATGGGCGTATTACATTTTGTAGGTGCTGCCTTACTTTTTTATGCTACTAAGGTTAACAATGAAAGTTTTTACTGGGTCATTTTAATTTACGCCCTTTTATATATGCCCACCATTGCATTAAGTAATAGTGTAGCCTTCGCTCAAATGACCGACCCAGGAAAACAATTTCCTTGGATACGCGTATTTGGAACCTTAGGTTGGATAGCGGCAGGTATTGTGATTGGACAATTAGGTATTGAAAAAACAGAAGGTACATTTTATGTAGCTGCTGGCGTATCTGCTTTTTTAGGCTTATTAAGTTTTGCGCTTCCTAATACACCTCCTAAGGCACAGGCAGAAAAAGTAACGGTGGGTTCTATCTTAGGCACAGACGCCTTTGTACTATTTAAATCAAGATCATTTTTTATATTTTTCGTATCAGCTATTTTAATTTGTATTCCTCTTTCATTTTATTACGGATTTGCGAACCCCTTTTTAAACGAAGTAGGTTTAGAAAATGCAGCAAGTAAAATGACCATGGGACAAATGTCAGAGGCTTTATTTATTTTAGCTATTCCTTTTATGTTTAATAGAGTGGGTGTAAAAAATATGCTCATATTAGGCATTAGCGCCTGGTTGCTTCGTTATGTATTTTTCGCTTATGGCAATATGGAAAATAGCTGGATGTTATATGCAGGTATTATTTTACATGGCATTTGTTATGATTTCTTTTTTGTAACAGGTTATATGTACACAGAGAAAAAAGCAGGTGAAAAAATTAAGAATGCTGCTCAAGGCTTATTTACCTTTGCCACTTATGGGGTGGGTATGTATATAGGTACTTTGTATAGTGGTCGTGTGGTGGATCAATATAAGGTAGCCACTGCGGTCGGTGGGGCTAGCCAACATAATTGGCAAAGTATATGGTTAGTGCCAGCAGCTATTGCAGGTGCAGTATTAATTGCCTTTATTTTATTTTTTAAAGAGAAAAAAGAAACAGTAGCTGTTTGATAATATGCATTTTTAATCAAAAAAAATAAGCATTATTCATTAAGTTTTATTAAATTAAACATACTAAGCACTTATTTAAACAAAATCAATTATAAAAATCTAAAAATTATTCAAGATGCGTATTGCAATGTTAGGAGCAGGTTTTATTGGACGTTTTTATGCCGATGCCCTGCAAGGATATAGAAGTAAAGACAAGGTAGTTAGTATTTATGCCCGCCGTGAAGAATCTGCCACCAAGTTTGCTGCAGATTATGGTTGTGCTCATTGGACTACCGATATGGAAGCTGCTATCTCCCACCCCGATGTGGATGTGGTATGTATTGCCCTTCCAAACAATATTCATGAGATTGCTGTAATGTTATGTTGCAAACATAAAAAAGCAGTGATGACTACAAAACCATTAGGTCGTAATGGTGAGGAAGCTAAGCGTATGCTAATTGCAGTAGAAGAAGCGGGAATATTCAATGGCTATTTAGAAGACCTTGTCTATACTCCGAAATTTATTAAAGCTAACCAATCTGTGAAAGAAGGTGCAGTAGGAAGAATCTTATGGGCAAAGTCTCGTGAAACACATCCTGGCCCCCATAGTGATTGGTTCTGGGATATTGAGCAAGCAGGTGGTGGTTGTATTTTAGACCTTGGTTGCCATTGCGTTGAAATTTCAAGATCATATATTGGAAAAGATATTAAGCCCATTGAAGTAATGTGTTGGGCCGATACACAAGTAAAGCCCATTGATGCCGAAGACCATGCCATTGGACTGGTAAAGTATGAGAATGGCGCTATTGGACAGTTTGAAGTAAGCTGGACATTTAGAGGCGGCTTAGATTTACGCGATGAAGTAATGGGCACAGAAGGTACTATTTGGATTAATAGTTTTTTAAGAACTGGTTTTGAAATGTTTACCACTGGAAAAGGGGGCGATTATATTTCAGAAAAATCGGAAAGCAATAGCGGTTGGTTATTCCCAGTAGGTGATGAATTAAATGAATTAGGGTATAACCATATGTTTATGGATATGTTTAATTCAATGGAAAAAGGAGAAGCGCCTAAAGAAACTTTTTACGATGGTTATATTGTGAACTGTGTTCTAGATGCTGCTTACCGTTCTGCTAAATCTAAATTATGGGAGCCCGTTAAATTAGATATATGGAGAGGCAAGACAGGCTTATCTAAAGAAAGCCATTTAGTAGAATACGATAAGGACCATTACTTAATTAAAGAAGAAATGACTCACTACGGTACGAAAAAACTAATCTTAAAAAATAAGGCTACAGGAAAGATTACCGAGCAGGTGATTGATTAGTGATTAAGATATTAGTGAAATTATCAATTCAATTTAATTCAATTCAATTCAATTCACTAGACTACACTTCAATTCAATCTAATTGAATTCAAGATTTACTTATATAAAAAAGCACTCCTCAAAATGGAGTGCTTTTTTAATATCATAGTTTTAAATAAAGTTATTTCGTCCAATTTACTTTTAGTGTTTTCACATCTCTAGAATTGGGTCCTAACATTACATTAAATTCACCCGACTCCCAGTCATACTTTAAATCGGTGTTATAAAATTTCAATAGTTCAGGGGTAATTTCAAAACTTACTTTCTTCGACTCTCCCGCTGCTAATTCAATTTTTTGAAATCCTTTTAATTCTTGAACGGGTCTTGTTGCAGAACCTACTAAATCACGAATATATAATTGTACTACTTCTTTTCCTGTTACAGCACCTGTATTTTTTATTGTTACTGTAGCCATTAATTTCTGATTTCCTTTTAAGGCTGTTGCAGACAAAGCAAAATCGCTGTACTCAAAATTTGTATAACTTAAGCCATAACCAAAAGGGTACAATGGCTCATTACTTACATCTATATAATTAGATTGAAATTTAGAAAACCATTTATTTAATGGACGGCCTGTATTTTTATGATTATAATACAAAGGTATTTGACCTACATTCTGAGGGAAACTCATGGTTAACTTACCTGAAGGATTTACCTTACCTAATAAAGCATCTGCAATAGCATCACCTGCTTCTGAACCTGCAAACCATACATCTAAGATAGCTGGCACATTGGCGTCTTCCCATGTTAGGGTTAAAGGACGGCCATTGAATAATACTAGCACCACTGGCTTGCCAGTAGCTATTAAAGCCTTTAAGAGTTTTTGTTGTGCAGCAGATAAATCTAAATTAGTCACTGATGCACTCTCTCCTGTGCTCTCTGCACCTTCTCCTAAAGCAGCTACAATCACATCTGCATTGGCACTCACCGCAAGGGCTTCTTCTAATAATTGTTCAGGTGTACGGCCATCTCTTGGAATATCTTTTCCAAACATGGTTAGTCTTTTCTCCAATTCCCAATCATCTTCTAAGTTAGAGCCCTTTGCATATACTACTTTTCCATTATCACCCACCCCCTCTGTTAAACCTTGTAATAAAGTAATTGATTTAGTATTATCGGCACCCACGCTCCAAGTACCAGTCATATTTTCTTTGGCATTAGCTAAAGGCCCAACAAGCGCAATAGTTTTCCCTTTAGCTATGGGTAAAACATTATTAGCATTTTTTAATAATACAAAACTTTGTGAAGCAATGGTTCTAGCTTCTGCTCTATTGGCTGCATTAAATACTTCAGCAGCCGATCTTTTCTCATCACAATATTTATAAGGGTCATCAAATAAACCTAATTGATATTTAGCAATTAAAATACGCTCGGTAGCTTTATCAATTTGTGCTTGTGTTACTTTTCCTTCTTTTAAAGAAATGCCTATTGAATTTAAAAAGCCTTCTCCCACCATGTCCATGTCTACTCCTGCTTGCAATGCTTTTTCATTGACAGTTTTAAAATCGCCAAAGCCATGATTCACCATTTCAGGAATACCTGTATAATCTGAAACAACAAATCCATTAAACTTCCACTGCTTACGAAGTACATCATCTACTAACCATTTATTGCCCGATGCAGGTACTCCATCAATTTCATTAAAGGAAACCATCACAGAACCTACTCCTGCATCCACAGCCGCTTTATAAGGAGGAAAATACTCATTGTACATTCTTACACGACTCATATCAGTGGTATTGTAATCTCTACCACCTTCGGCAGCTCCATATAATGCATAATGCTTTACACAAGACATGATGGTATTATTCAATGATAAGTCGTCACCTTGGTAACCATGTATCATGGCTTTAGCAATAGCTGAACTTAAAAAAGCATCTTCCCCATTTCCTTCTGAAGTTCTTCCCCAACGAGGATCTCTTGTTAAATCCACCATGGGAGAGAAAGTCCACATAATGCCATCT
>JAJTDP010000025.1 GCA_021300455.1 Sediminibacterium sp.
ATTGAATAATGGCTTCCACTCCTTTAAAGGCATCGTCTTTAATTTCTACATCTTTTAAACTTTTGCCCATGCCTGGAATCATGCCCATTAAATCTTTTAAGTTGCCCATTTTTTTGATCTGCTGTATCTGCGTTAAGAAGTCTTCAAAATCAAATTGATTTTTTCGAATTCTTTTTTCTAATTTTTTTGCTTCTGCTTCATCAAATTGCGACTGCGCTTTTTCAACCAAAGAAGTAATATCTCCCATGCCTAAAATTCTTTGGGCCATTCTCTCGGGATGAAAAACAGTAAGCGTATCTAATTTTTCACCACTGCTCATAAACTTGATAGGTTTATTCACCGTGTATTTAATTGACAAGGCCGCACCGCCTCTTGTGTCGCCATCTAATTTTGTTAATACCACGCCTGTAAAATCTAAACGCTCATTAAATACTTTAGCAGTATTCACTGCATCCTGCCCTGTCATTGAGTCTACAACGAATAAAATTTCTTGTGGTTGAATTTCATTTTTAATAGCAGCCACTTCATTCATCATCACTTCATCTACTGCAAGTCGACCCGCGGTATCAATAATTATTACATTTTTATTATTTGCTTTTGCATAGACCAATGCATTTTGTGCAATAGAGACTGCATTTTTATTTTCTCTTTCTACAAAAACATCCACTCCAATTTGCTCTCCTAATAAGGTTAGTTGATCCATTGCTGCAGGACGGTAAATATCGGCAGCCACTAATAAGGGAGATTTTTTTTGTGCCTTTAAATAGTTTGCCAACTTTCCAGAAAAAGTAGTTTTACCAGAACCTTGTAAACCTGCTACTAAAATAATGGTGGGGCTTTTCGAAAGGTCCATTAAAGAAGCTTCATTACCCATTAAAGCCGTTAATTCATCTTGCACAATTTTTACCATCAATTGGCCTGGACTAATGGCATTAATAACTTTTGCACCAATGGCCTTTTCTTTAATACTATCTGTAAATTCTTTGGCAATTTTAAAATTGACATCCGCATCCAATAAAGCCTTTCTGATATCTTTTAAGGTATTGGCAACATTTAAATCATTGATTCTCGCCTGCCCTTTTAGGTGCTTAAACGCAGATTCTAATTTTTCACTCAAACTATTAAACATACTTACAACATTAAGGGGAGCAAAGATAAGCGATCATAACGAGTCCTAGACCATGATTTCAAAAGGTATAAATACGTTAAAATGGGGAAATTAAATTGTATTCTAATATGATATAAAATATTGATTTTCATATACTTGTGCTAATTTAGTCCATACCCTAAATATGTCTTGACAGTTTGTTAACTAATAAATATTGAAAAATACTTGGAACCTAACCTTTATTTAATATTATTGCATCAAACGTATCTATTTTTAAAGAGGCGCTAGTTATATATGAGTAAGAAACAATTATTTACACTTGAATTTCCGGTGAGATGTTCACCCAATATATTATTTGAATTTTTATCCACTGCATCTGGGTTACAAGAGTGGTTTGCAGACAAAGTAGACGAATGGGAAAACGTTTTTAGTTTTTCATGGAATAAAGGTGTGCCAGAGAAAGCAGAATTAGTTGACCAAGAGCCAGATAAGTTTATAAGGTTTAGATGGTTACATGGAGAGAAGAATGAATACTTCGAATTTAGAATTGAAAAAACAGAAATTTCAAATCAAACTATTTTAATCGTGAAAGATTTTGCTGAGAAAAACGAAGTCAAAGACCAGAGCCGACTTTGGGAATATCAGATCAAAGAACTCTTTCATCGTATAGGTAGTTAGCACCACAACTTTGTTCAAGAAATTAGACATACTAATTCTTAAAGCCTTTATTGGCCCTTTTTTGGCAGCACTCACTATTTCAACTTTTGTGCTGACCATGCAATTCTTTTGGTTATACATTGACGACTTAGTAGGCAAAGGTTTAGACCTACTTACCATTTTACAATTAGTAGGCCTTGTCTCTGTAAGTACTTTTACCACTGCCCTTCCCTTAGCCTTGCTATTTTCTTCTATTATGACCTTTGGCAATTTAGGAGAAAGCTTTGAGCTTATTGCCATTAAAGCTGCAGGTATTCCCTTGATTCGTTTTATGCGTCCCCTATTTATATTCACTATTTTTTTAGCGGGCATTGCTTTTTTATTTTCAAATAATATTATACCGGTAACGCAGATGAAGCTTACCAATTTAAAATATGAAATCATTATAGCCAAGCCTGCCATAGATTTAAAAGAAGGTATTTTTTATGATAAAATTGATGGCTATGTCATTAAACTTGGCAAGAAAGAGTCGAATGATAGTGTCATGCATAATATTACCATCTTTGAAAAAAGATTCGGATTGCAAGATAATTTGATCATGGCCGAATCGGGGGTGATGCGTGTATCTACTAATAAAAAGTTTTTAGAATTTATCATGTACAATGGTTGGCGCTATCAAGAAAGAGGTGCGCGTAGTACTACCAATACTGAATTCACCAGGCTTTATTTTAAAGAGTATAAAAAAATATTTGACCTGAAAAGTTTTCAGATGAATAAAACAACTGATGTGCTCTACGACCCCAAAATGTTAAGCGTTCGACAACTTGGTAAGGCGATGGACTCATTACAAAATAAAGACGACTACTTTATTCAAAAAACTAATGCAGATATTGCCTCTTATCTAAGGTTTATGAACTACAAAGACAGTGGTCAACTTTTTAATGCAAAGAAAAATACTACACCTTTAAAAAAATTTAGTACGCTTATTCCCGATTCTTTAATAAGCAGCATTCAGCTCACTTCAGGCTACCAGTTCTCTTCCCTTATTTACAACATTACTGCTATTGCAGATACTTATAAGGATACTAAAAAAGCAAATTCTTTACATGGAATTGAATGGCATCGAAAATTTACTTTATCCTTTGCCTGCTTTGTACTGTTTTTAATAGGTGCCCCCTTGGGTTCTATCATTCGTAAAGGAGGGCTAGGTACACCCTTGATATTGGCTATTATCTTTTTTGTACTCTTTTTCTTACTCAATAATTTTGGAGAAAAATTAGCCAAATCAGGACAGTGGGATGTATTCTCTGGAATGTGGATGTCTTCCATTATTTTAATACCTGTTGGCTTATTTTTAACCTATAAGGCTATGCGTGATTCCCAGCTATTTAACCAGGAATTTTACTACCGACTTTTACAGCCAATTAAAGTAACTTTACAGAAGTACTTTAAAAAATAAAAGCATGTCAAAATCTACTCAAAACAGACGTCAGTTTATCAAACAAACTGGCAAAGCTGGTATTGCAATGGCTAGTATGCCCATCATTCATACATTCGGTAAATTCCAATTGAGTCAGGAGATAAATTATATACAACAGCCGTTGCCTTATTCCTATAATGCGTTAGAACCATTCATAGATGCTATGACAATGGAAATTCATCATACAAAGCATGCAGCTGGTTATACCAAAAATTTGAATGACGCCTGTATAGCTGAAAAGGTAGATATCAAAAACACATCCATCACTAGCTTACTAGAATCTATTTCAAAGTATTCTACAAAAATGCGTAATAATGCAGGCGGTCATTATAACCATGAATTATTTTGGCAGTTAATGAAACCAGCTCCTACCACTGCACCCACTGGTGCATTAGCAGATGCCATCAATAAAAGTTTCGGTTCATTAGATAATTTTAAGACGGCCTTTAGCGATGCAGCAAAAACAAGATTTGGTAGTGGCTGGGCATGGTTAATTATTAAAGCAGATAATAGTTTATCCGTTTGCTCAACACTTAATCAAGACAATCCATTGATGGATATTGCAGAAACAAAAGGTACCCCTATTTTAGGTTTAGATGTTTGGGAGCATGCTTATTATTTGAAGTATCAAAATAAACGCCCCGACTATATTAATGCATGGTGGAACCTAGTAAATTGGAAATTTGTTGAAGATAGGTACAACGCAAACAAATTCTAAGACATTTAATAATTGATTCCTTTGCAAGCAGCTAAACAGAATTTAAAAATACAGTTCTATGTCACTTCTTTAAGTGTCGTTCTTTTTGTATTGAAGTTTGTGGCTTATTTCATGACACACTCCCTTTCTGTGTTGTCTGATGCACTAGAAAGTATTGTGAATGTATTGGCTGGCGCTATTGGACTCTATAGTTTATATGTTGCCTCTAAACCCAAAGACAAGGAGCATCCTTATGGTCATGGAAAAGCGGAATTTATTTCTGCGGCTTTTGAAGGAAGTTTAATCATTGCTGCTGGTTTAATTATTTTTTACGAATCTATCAGTGCCATTTTTAAACCCACAGAACTACATAGTCTAGACAATGGATTATGGGTTTTACTTGTTACTGCTTTTTTGAATTTATTGGCTGGTTTGATTGCAAAAAAAATGGGTACAAAAAATAAATCACTAGCGTTAATCTCAAGTGGACAACATTTAATTTTAGACAGCTTCACCACCTTTGCCGTGTCAATAGGTATTGGCATTGTACTACTCACCAATATTACCGGTATTGATGCGGTACTAGCCATTTTAATGAGCTTTTGGATTATTTATAATGGCTACAAAATTATTAGAGCATCACTAGCTGGCATTATGGACGAAGCCGACCTTGCTTTATTAGAAGAAGTGGTAAGCGAACTGAATAAAAACAGAAATATACAATGGGTGGACCTACACAATTTAAGAGTGATTAAATATGGCAGCTTAATGCATATTGACTGCCACCTTACAGTGCCTTGGTTTTTAAATGTAAACGAAGCACACCAAGTAGTAGAAGAATTTACAAATTTAATAAAGGGTAAATTTGGAGCAAGCATTGAATTTTTTGTGCATACAGATGGATGCATGCCCTATAGTTGCCCTATCTGTTTAGCAGAAAATTGTGCGCAAAGAAAAGCACCGTTTGAACAAAAATTAAACTGGACAATTGAAAATGTTTTATCAGATAACAAACATCAATTAGCATAAATAAGCATCATAAAATTTTATTAAAAAAATTATAGAATATGAAAGCATGGTCTGACTATCAAGAAAAAAATAAAGAACGTTTTCTAGAAGAACTACTAGCTTTATTGCGTATACCCAGCGTGAGTGCTAAGAGCGAACACAATGGAGATATGTTAGCTTGTGCTAAAGCCGTAGAAAAATCTTTGCAAGAAGCAGGGGCGCCCATTACCAAAATATATGAGACAGAGGGTCATCCTATAGTATATGCAGAAATTAATGTTGACCCAAAACTACCTACTGTACTTGTTTACGGACATTACGATGTGCAACCTGCAGAACCTTTAGAGCTTTGGCATAGTAGCCCATTCGATCCTACAATTAAAGATGGCAAAATATTTGCGCGTGGCGCTTGTGATGACAAAGGACAATTTTATATGCACGTAAAAGCATTGGAGATGATGACCAAGACCAATACGATGTGCACTAATATTAAATTTGTAATAGAAGGTGAGGAAGAAATTGGCAGTCCAAATTTGGCCAGTTTTGTGAAAGCGAATAAGGACTTATTAAAAGCAGATGTGATCTTAATTAGTGATACAGCTATGATTAGTATGGACACACCCTCAATAGATATTGGCGTGAGAGGACTAAGTTATATTGAGCTTGAAATTACAGGACCGAACAGAGATCTACATAGCGGGGTCTATGGTGGTGCGGTAGCGAATCCCATTACCATTTTATCTAAAATGATTGCCTCATGTCATGATGAAAATAACCATATCACCATTCCTGGTTTTTATGAGGATGTCATTATATCCACTGATGCAGAAAGAAAAAAAATGGCAGAAGCGCCATTTGATGAAAATGAATTTAAAGCAGATTTAGGTATACAAAATGTTTGGGGTGAAAAAGGATATAGCACTAATGAAAGAACAGGTATTCGTCCTACTTTAGAAGTGAATGGAATTTGGGGAGGCTATACCGGTGAAGGCGCGAAAACAGTTTTACCATCTAAAGCTTTTGCAAAAATATCATGTCGCTTGGTGCCGAATCAATCAGCAGAAAAAATTACGGCCATGGTACTTGCACACTTTAAAAAAATTGCACCAGATAATATTACAGTAAATGCATTTGAACATCATGGAGGAGAGCCTTATATCACTCCTATTGATTCTCACGAATATAAAAGTGCTGCAAAAGCAATTGCCACAACTTTTGGCAAAGAACCTATCCCCGTGCGTGGAGGTGGAAGTATTCCAATTTGTTCTTTGTTTGAAAAAGAATTAGGGGTCAAGATTGTATTTATGGGATTTGGATTAGATAGCGATAATCTTCATAGCCCTAATGAAAAATATGATATTATCAATTTTTACAAAGGCATTGAAACCATTCCTTATTTCCATCAATTTTTTGCAGAAAAACAAGACTAAGCATGAAAGCTGCTGATATCATCAAAACGGAAAAGAAAAAAGTACGATTAGATAAATACTTATGGTCTATTCGTATTTTTAAAACAAGGTCTCAGGCGACAGAAGCCATTGACAAAGGACGCAAAAACTGGGTCATTAGAGTGACCCAAGTATTAGAAGGAAGACTGGCCTATGCAGAAGCCATCAAATACTATGAAGACCTTACCCCTATTGAAGAATTAGAACGAGTAAGGCAGGTGGCCGCCACTTTTCAAACTGGAAAGCGATTAAGTAAAATAGGAAGGCCTACTAAAAAAGACAGACGCGATTTAGGTGAATTATTAGATTAAACAAAGTTCTTAGGATTCTTTTATCTTTACCATATGACCATTGAAATTTTAACAGTACTGCCTGAATTATTAGCAAGCCCCTTTGAACATAGTATGATGAAAAGGGCGCAGGAAAAAGGTTTGCTTACTATAAAATTACATAACCTTAGAGACTGGGCTATTAATAAACATGGTCAGGTAGACGACTATCAATATGGAGGAGGTGCAGGCATGGTAATGGTTTGTGAACCACTGGCCAATGCCATTGACCAATTGCAAGAAGCGGGCAAGTTTGATGAAATAATTTTTATGACACCCGACGGAGC
This sequence comes from Sediminibacterium sp., assembly GCA_021300455.1. Classification (GTDB taxonomy): domain Bacteria; phylum Bacteroidota; class Bacteroidia; order Chitinophagales; family Chitinophagaceae; genus Sediminibacterium. The sequence continues at coordinate 7,015 of JAJTDP010000025.1, forward strand.
GCGTTTCGATCAAAAACAAGCCAACACCCTTTCTTTACAAAATAGAATTTTAATTATTTGTGGGCACTACAAAGGCATTGATCAAAGAATTCGAGACTTATATGTTACCAAAGAAATATCTATTGGTGATTATGTTTTAAGTGGTGGGGAATTAGCAGCTGCTGTGGTAGTAGATGCCATTGGAAGACTTATTCCCGGTGTATTAAATGATGAAACCTCTGCCCTAACCGATTCTTTTCAAGATAATTTATTAGCCCCGCCCGTATTTTCAAGGCCGGCAGACTTTCGTGGATTAACTGTTCCGGAAGTACTACTACAAGGTGACCCTAAAAAGGTAGATGAGTGGAGGCAGGAACAGGCTATTTTGCGTACAAAAAAGCGCAGACCCGATTTATTGGACGAGCAGTAGCCCGTTTATCCTTTTTTTTAATGTTTTCTGCAAGTTATTAAGGCTGTTTTAATTACATGATAGATATTTGCACCCTAATGCAATATCGATACCAGCACCTACCCTTTTTTAAAACGGCTTATAAAAAAGCTTGCTTGCTTTTAAGCCTGCTATTTTATAGCTATTTCATAGATGCTCAAAACATTTCTGAATTTCAAAAAGGCTTTCAATTATATATACAACCCACCACGGATAAAATAAAAATAGATGGTATATTAAACGAGCCGGTATGGGCCACTACTGATGTAGCCAAAAATTTTAATAAAAAATTTCCCAATGATATTGGAGAGGCTAAACGCCAAACCGAAGTAAGATTCACTTACGATAATGATAATATTTATTTTGGTTTTAAAGTCTATGATAGTGGAACAGCTATCTCAAGAAGTTTAAAAAGAGATATTGGCAATGAAGGCAATGATGGAATAGGTATTATGTTGGACCCTTTGAATAAAAAAACCAATGGGTTTTACTTTTTTTTAAGCGCTTTAAATGTTCAATCTGAAGATCAATTAAGTTTAACTTTTCAAGAAAGGCCTACTTGGAGCTGGGATACCAAATGGTTTTCTGCCACCAAGGATTATGGAACCTATTGGATTGCTGAGATAATGATTCCTTTAAAATCTATCAGATACGATCCTAAACAATTGCAATGGGGTATTAATTTTTTAAGGGGCGATGCGAAAAATAATGAATATAGCAACTTTACCAGGGTACCCCCTATCTTTAAATCCTTTGACTTTGGCTATATGGGTTTATTAAATTGGCCTGCAGCCACACCTAGTTCAAAAAATAATATTATTTTTCTACCCTTTATTTCTGGTGCTAGCACAGAAGATCAAGAAAATGGAAAGTCTCTGAACACCAATGGTACCGGTGGTTTTGATGCAAAAGTAGCTTTGAATGCTTCATTGAATTTAGACGTTACCGTCAATCCCGATTTTTCTCAAGTAGAAGTAGACCAGCAAGTAACCAACCTTACAAGGTTCAATATTTTTCTTCCAGAAAGAAGAGGATTCTTTTTAGAAAACTCAGACTTATTTTCCGATTTCGGTATGCCCTCTATAAGACCCTTTTATTCTAGAACCATTGGACTTGATAAAGACGGTAATAAAATTCCCATTTTATTTGGAGCGAGAATGTCTGGAAATTTAAACCGCTCTACGCGTATTGGTATGATGAATATGCAAACAGGCAAGCAAGGAAATTATGCTGCAGAAAATTTTTCTGCTTTTACCTTACAAAGAAATGTATTGAAGCGTTCCATTATAAAAACTTATTTTTTAAATAGAGAGAATTTTATTTCAGAGGATGAGGCAAAGAAAAATCCATTAGATAGATATGGTCGTAATGCGGGGCTTAGTTTTGAATATTCAAACACAACAGGAACATTTAGAACCTGGACCGACATACATAAATCGTTTAAGGCAACCATGAACGATGATGATATGTATGCGAGCACAGGCTTTATGACAAATGGAAAACACTGGTCTTATATTAGCCTTATTGGAAGTTTAGGTAAAAACTATTACACCGATTTGGGATTTGTGCAAGGTATTGATAATTATGATGCCATTCGAGATACGACTATACGTATTGGTTTTAAAAACTTATACAATTCACTAGGTTATAGAGCATTCCCCGTAAATGGATCCATTGGTAAAATGGAATTGAAGATTGTAAATCGTGCCACCCTGTATCCCGATAATTCCATTAATCAATCTGAAACCAAATTAGAAACAGATTTTCAATTTAAAAAAACTTCTAATTTAGGTCTTGATCTTACAAATACAATTGTCAACTTAATATATCCCATTTCATTTACAGATGGAGTGCCTTTACCAGCTGGAAATTATGTCTTTAATCAAATTCAAATAGACTACAGATCTGATTCGAGAAAATTATTTGGAATAGAAAGCAAGTTAAATATAGGTCAGTTTTACAATGGGCAAGTAAAAGGAATTTCGATGGGTATCAGTTACAGAAATCAGCCCCATTTTAATCTATTATTAAGCGCACAATTTAATAATATCGTATTTCCGAACCCTTATGGTAGTACTAATTTAGTCTTAATACAACCTAGGGTGGAGTGGAATTTTAGTACAAAATTATTCTGGACCACTTTCGTACAATACAATACCCAAGGCAATAACTTCAATATCAATAGCCGCTTACAATATAGGTTCAAACCTATGAGCGACTTATTCTTGGTTTATACCGACAACTACTTTACCGACCCTCTATTTAAAAATAAAAACAGGGCGCTTATCTTTAAGTTCAGTTATTGGTTTAATTTGTGATAGCAAATTAAAATTATGGGCAATTCCTTTTCCATTTCAGGTCAATATGTAGATATTCTTAAAAAGCATATCTACCCAGTTACTATTATAGTACAAGATGGAATTATTCAATCTATTGTGCCCAATGAACATACATTAGAAGCCCCTTTGCCGTATTTATTACCCGGCTTTATAGACGCCCATGTGCATATCGAAAGTAGTATGCTAATTCCAAGCTCCTTTGCACGTATAGCCGTTACCCATGGCACCATTGGTACTATTAGCGACCCGCATGAGATTGCCAATGTATGCGGAATAGAAGGGGTGCAGTATATGATTGATAATGGTAAAAAAGTAGCTTTTCATTTTTTCTTTGGGGCACCTAGCTGTGTACCTGCCACTTGTTTTGAAACCGCAGGCGCTGCAATCAATAGTGATCAAGTAAGTAGCTTATTAGAAAGCCCCGATATTTATTACTTAAGTGAGATGATGAATTTTCCTGGCGTCTTATGTAAAGAGGAAGAGGTAATGAAAAAAATTAGGGCTGCACATAAAATGGGTAAACCAGTAGATGGACATGCGCCAGGACTTAGAGGGGAGGATGCCAAAAAATATATTGAAGCAGGTATTAGTACCGACCATGAATGTTTTACCCTTGAAGAAGCCTTAGATAAATTAGAGCATGGAATGAAAATTTTAATTAGAGAAGGCAGTGCTGCTAAAAATTTTGAGGCTTTGTACGAATTAATTGAAGACCATTCTTCTATGATTATGCTTTGTAGCGATGATAAACATCCTGACAGTTTAGTAGAAGGGCATATAAATAGTTTATGCGCACGCGCAGTCGCTAAAGGTATTGACCCCCTGCTTGTTTTAAGGGCTGCCTGTATAAATCCAGTGGACCATTATAAATTACCTACAGGAAAAATGCGAGTGGGCGATGGCGCTAATTTTATTGTGGTGGAAGATCTTATTTCTTTTAAAGTAAAGCAAACCTATATTAAGGGAGACTTAGTTGCAGAGAATGGAAAATCTTTTATTAAAGAAGTAAAGGAGAATGCCATTAATAAATTTAATGCAGCTGCTATACAAGAAAAAGATATTCAAATTAGTTTGAATGAATACCCACAAGACAAGGGTAAGATCGCAGTCATTGAAGCAATCGATGGACAGCTTATTACTAATAAATTATGGCTAAGTCCAAAGTTGAACGGAGATAAAATTGTATCCGACACTGAATCTGATATTTTAAAAATGGTGGTCTATAATAGATACCATGCAGCGCAGCCCAAAATTGCTTTTATCAAGAACTTTGGTTTTAAAAATGGAGCCCTCGCATCTACGGTTGCACATGATAGTCATAATATAATAGCGCTGGGTGTATCTGATACAGATATAGTGCGTGCTATTAATTTAGTGATTCAAGAGCAGGGAGGCATTAGTTGCGTGAATGATAATGCCACTAAGGTCATGGGGCTTCCTGTAGCAGGACTTATGAGCTTGGAAGACCCTTATAAAGTAGCAGCCGACTATACTGCTATTGACTTAATGGCTAAGGACTTAGGCTCTACACTTGGCTCACCTTTTATGACGCTGAGTTTTATGGCCTTACTAGTTATTCCGCATCTTAAATTGAGCGATAAAGGACTTTTCGATGGAGAACATTTTAAATTATTTTAAAATAGGAAAAGAAACTTAGATTTGAAAAATAAATAGAAGCCATGGTACATCATTTAAGCGAGAAACATAGTTTAATCAGCAACTGGATTGCTGAATTAAGAGATGTAACTGTTCAAAATGACAGAATGCGTTTTAGAAGAAACTTGGAAAGAATTGGTGAGGTAGCCGCTTATGAAATGAGTAAGCTCATGCCATCTAAAATACAGGCTACTACTACTCCGTTGGGTACGCATCAATCAAAAGTATTAGCAGAACAACCTGTACTAGCCACTATATTAAGAGCTGGACTACCCTTGCACCAAGGCATGTTGAATTATTTTGATAAAGCCGATAATGCTTTTATATCGGCCTATCGCAAACACCATGATAATGGAAGCTTTGAAATAAGTATTGAATATTTAAGCTGCCCTGATTTAAACAATCGAATTGTAATTGTTTCCGACCCGATGCTGGCCACCGGTGCTTCTTTAATTCAAACCATTCATGCATTGACTAAGAAATACAAACCCAAGGAAATACATATTGTGGTAGCTATTGCTAGTAAAGAAGGTATTGAAAAGGTAGAAGCTGCACTAGGCAAAGAAATTCCTATTTGGTGTGGAGATATTGACGATACCCTGAACGACAAAAGCTATATTATACCTGGCTTAGGCGATGCAGGCGATCTTGCTTACGGCACTAAAATGCAATCCTAAAATCATGCCAATTGCTTAAAGAACTCATTTTAGCTATTCGTGCTTATTTTACAGCACACCGCTTTATTCTTCAACATAAGTTGTGGAAATGGATGATTATACCCGGTATAATTTATGCGTATTTATTTTTAGTAGGCATGAACTATTTTAGTCAATCATCAAGTTTTTTTATTGAAGCCATTATTTTAAAAACAGGTTTGAAGTCTTGGATAGATAATTTAAGTAGTGATTTAATTGGTTTTTTTATCACCATGGGTAGTTTCTGGTTATGGTTTACCCTACTGTTGTTTTATTTCGCTTTATTTAAATATTTATTTCTGTTTTTATTTGCCCCTTACTTCTCTTATTTTCATTTACGAATCGAGGCCATTAATAAAAACGAAGTCTTTGTATTTAATTCAAAGGCCTATCAAAAATTATTACTAAGGGCATGGTTATTAAATGTAACAAATTTATTGTGGCAAACGGTTTACCTTATTCCCATTGTAATTATTTGTACTTTACCTATAGTAGGATGGTTCACTCCATTTTTTACCATCATCTTAGAATGTTATTTCTTTGGTTATGCCATGCTTGATTATGGCTTGGCTACAGAAAAACAAAATAAAGTGGCCACAGCTAGCTATGTCAATAACCACAAGGGTTTACCCATTGGCAATGGGCTTATATTTTACATGATGCACTTACTTCCAATTATAGGTTGGATAACTGCGCCCTTTTATTCACTCATAGCAGCACAATTAAATACCCAAGAACTTAAAGATAAAGAACTATGAGCCAAGGAAAAGTTTTTTTACTGCCCATGATTTTACACGAAGAAGGCTGGGAAGCCTTACCTACTGATCTAGTAAAATGGATTGGTGGCTGCGACGCCTTCTTTGTAGAAGAAGAAAAAACAGCAAGGCGCTTTTTCAAAAAATTATGGAAGGAAATGGTGATTGATAATTATATATGGTATCCCATTCATAAAGTAGAGGCGGAACAAATAAAGGCCTTTAAAGACTTACTCAAGCAAGGAAAAAATATTGGTATTATTTCCGAAGCAGGTTGTGCAGGTATTGCCGACCCTGGACAATTACTAGTAGCCGCTGCTCAGGAAATGGGCGTTGCAGTGAAACCTTATACAGGACCTTCTTCAATTTTATTGTCTTTAATGGCCAGTGGTATGAATGGTAATTTATTTCAGTTTCATGGCTATTTACCTATTGATGTCACAGAGAGAAAGAAAAAAATTCAAGCGTTGGAGGCAGATACCATTCAAAGAAATTGCACACAGTTATTTATAGAAACGCCTTATCGTAATAATCAATTACTAGAAACTATTTTAAGCACTTGCAAGCCACAGACAAAACTATGTATTGGCGTGGATATTACAGGGCCAACGGAGTCTATTGTAACAGCTACTATGGCGGACTGGAAATCAAAATTGCCGGAGCTACATAAAAAATTAGTTATTTTTTTAATAGGCAATTAGGTTATCCCTATTCCTTTCAACTTATAAAAAGGTATTTACCGCATCTAAAACATTGAAAAAATGCCTTAGTATGCTAGATGGAAAAATCTGCTAAGCATTTCAGGGCGTCCCATCCCTTATTATTTATATCCAGTATACTATTAGCTGGCATTATTTTTGCAAAACTATTTGTACAAGAGCTACTCCTATTAAGTATTAGCCAGTCTATTTATTTATTATTGTTTTCACTGATTCTCTTACAATTAATTATTGCCCTTTCGCCTACCTATCTAAATAACCATGCTACTAAACATTCTCATGCTTTTTCATTATCAAAATATTTTGAAGGCCTAGCGGTATACCTGATAGTATTTTGCTGGGGTATTTTACTATTTTTTCTAACCAAAGAAAAAAACTTATTTCAAATTCCCTATCCTGAACACTTTATTGTCAATTGTAGAAATGTAGTTATTCATAAACTAAATACTTTCATTCCTTCTTCGCAGGCCAATGCATTTGCAAAGTCATTATTATTAGGCGTCAAAACAGATACAAATAAAGAACTACTAAATGCCTACAAACAACTAGGCATAATACATATAGTGGCCATTAGTGGTATGCACCTTGAAATTATTTTTAAAAATATTTTACGCGTTACTAGCTGGCTGCCTCGAAAAAAATTATGGATAGCAATAGAGCTTGTACTTGTACTAGGCAGTGTTTGGACCTATACCCTTATGGCTTTTGCAAGCCCTTCCATTGTAAGAGCCGCCCTATTTTTTAGCATTTATTATATAGGTAAATGTAGAGGGGCTAGTGCTTATACTTTAAATGTGATAGCAGGGGGTATTTTAATTTTTCTTTTGTTTGATATAAAGAATATAGAAAATATTGGCCTACAATTATCTTATGCTGCATTACTAGGCATTCATTTATTCTATCCTTTATTAAATAAAATGATGCCCATGGACAATCCTATCTTAGCTTTTTTATGGAGTAATTTATGCATTAGTATAGCGGCACAATTAACTACCCTGCCTATTTTGCTTTATTATTTTCATCAACTTGCTTCCATGGTGCTCATTAGTAATTTTATCATGGTACCCTTAAGCACCCTTCTTTTGTATTCATTAGCCCTATTAGTTATTACCCCAAACATCTTGGGGTTTCCAAAATTAATGGGGCAATTAATTGAAAAATATATCATAGGTATGAATAAAGCTATTCGTTCTTTAGAGGTCCTGCCCATGAATCGTCCCCTATTCATTTCATTTGGACTAGAACATCTGATTTTGTTTTATTTGGTAATACTACTAATGTATGCATGGCTGTATACAAAACGCGTTCGTTGGCTACTGTATTTAACAGGCCTATTTTGCAGCTATTCAATCATAAAGTTATTCAGTACAGGCTAATTTTTGTGGAAAAGCTAAAGGAAGCAAAAAAGTGGAAGAGCTTACCTTTGTGTATGGAAAAGAAAATACAATCAGCCTTAATTTCAGTTTTTTACAAAGATGGTTTAGCCCCTTTAGCTAAAACCTTACACGCCTTAAACATTACTATTTATTCTACTGGTGGTACTCAACAATTCATCGAAGAATTAGGTATTCCTTGTATTGGAGTAGAAACCGTAACTGGCTACCCTTCTATTTTAGGAGGAAGAGTGAAAACATTACACCCTTCTATTTTTGGGGGCATCTTAGGCAGAAGATATGAAGACCAAGATTTAAAAGAAATGGATCAGTACAAAATACCTGCTTTAGATTTAGTCGTTGTAGACTTATACCCTTTTGAAGAAACATTAAAAAATACCGACGAAGAAAAATTAATTATAGAAAAAATTGATATTGGTGGGCCTTCAATGATTAGAGCGGCTGGTAAAAATTTTAGAGACTTAGTAGTAATTGCTGCTAAAGACGACTATTCAAAATTGAACCAAATACTTATTGATCAAAAAGGAACCACAACCCTAGAGCAAAGAAAATCCTTTGCAGCTAAGGCTTTTGAGGTAGTCATGCATTATGATGTAGCTATTAGCAATTATTTTAATCCGGCTAGTGGTAAGGTTTTAAGATATGGAGAGAACCCACATCAGATTGCTACTTTTTATGGCAACTTAGAAAATTGGTTTACGCAATTACATGGAAAGGAATTATCTTATAATAATTTAGTAGATGTAGATGCGGCCATTGCTTTAATAACAGACCTACCCCTAACTAGTTTCGCCATTATTAAACATACCAATGTATGCGGTGTGGCTAAAAGAAATACTGTTTTTGAAAGTTGGCAGGCAGCCTTAGCAGGTGACCCTGAAAGTGCTTTTGGCGGTGTACTTGTTACCAATGCCATTATTGATGTAGCTACTGCAGAAGCCATTCAAGAAATATTTTTTGAAGTATTAATTGCCCCAGGATTTGATCCTGCTGCCTTAGTTATTTTATCGGCTAAGAAAAATAGAATTCTATTAGAATTGAAAAATGAGGTAAGCTTTAATCCTACGCAAAAAAAATCAATCCTTAATGGCATCTTAGAACAAGGATTAGACAATGGTAATTATAGCAAGTGGGAAGAAGTAGGCGCAAGACCAAGTAATGAAAAAGAAAAAGAAGATTTAATTTTTGGAAATATTATTTGCAAGCATTTAAAAAGCAATGCCATTGCTTTAATTAAAAACAATCAATTAGTAGGTAAGGGTTGTGGTCAAACTAGTAGAGTAGACGCCCTTCGACATGCGATTGAAAAAGCCAAGCAATTTAAATTTGATTTGAAAGGGGCTAGCCTCGCTTCAGATGCTTTTTTCCCTTTTGATGATTGCGTAAGAATTGCACATGAAGAAGGAATTGAAGCTTATATTCAGCCAGGAGGCTCGGTGAGAGATAAAGACAGTGTTGCTTATTGTATGGCTAATGGACTTGCCATGGTAATGACAGAACAAAGACATTTCAAGCATTAAGCGAAGCTCAATGGCTAATCAAAAAAAAGCATATTTAGCCTTAGGCGTTACGAGTATAGTTTGGGGAACCACTTGGGTGGCAAGTAAAATGGGGGTATCACATATGCCCGCTTTTGAACTAGCCAGTATTCGTCAGTTTTTTGGAGGCAGTATTTATGTGGGCTTTTTTTTATTAAGAGGAGAAGGCTTTCCCTCTTTCAAACAATTTCTTTGGTTAATTCCCATGGCTTTTTTGATGTTTGTATCCTCTAATGGCATTGCCACTTATGGCTTACAATTTATTTCCAGTGGGCTTGCGGCCTTAATTGCAGCATTGTATCCTTTATCGGTAGTACTCATTGAAAGATTTTATTTTAAGGCCATAAAAATTACAACGCAAACAATGATTGGCCTTCTACTAGGTCTTCTAGGTATTGTCTTTATTTTTTATAAGGATAGTTTATTAGTGCACGGAACAAATTATGCATTAGGTGTGGGTTTATCCTTTTTTGCCATGATTACTTGGAGTGTAGGTTCCATTATTATAGCAAGAAATAAAATTGATATGAATGCGTATTATTCCATTGGATGGCAAATGCTAATCAGTGCTGTCACCATGGGTTTATTTACTTTGTATACGGGCGACTATATTGCACTACATGAAATACCCGCTATTTCTTGGGGTGTAATTATTTATATGGTCATTGGGGGTTCGGTCTTTGCCTTTATTTCATTTATCTATAGCATGAAACATTTACATCCTGCTATTGCTTCTTTATATGCCTATATAAACCCCATTGTTGCTATCTGGGTTGGCTCCTTACTCTTGAATGAGGAAATGAGTTTTACCAGCATAGTGGGTACTATCTGCACCCTTATTGGTGTTTACTTAGTCAATAGAAGTTTAAAAAAACAGAAGGATCCCGTGGAAGCTATTTCCGATGCAGATGGAATGTAGAATGCATTTGAAGTAAAATCTTAGAGTTGAAATACCATCCTGTCGCTGAAATATAATATTACAATTGAAGTGTAATTTTATTTCTTATGCCCTTCCTTCCAAAGTTGATTAAATGTTTTAGTAGGAAATTCCAAAGGAGCTCTTTGATTAGACCAGCCCTTAAACATTTTATTAATGACCCAATTTTTGATGGGGGCCGTGCCTTGGTTCATGAGTCTTCTATTCATAGAAGTTTGCTTCCAAGCCTTCCATGCAAATTTTTCAGCAAAACTAGCTTCTCCTAATTCAACCGCCTCTTTTCTATTCTCCAATAACAACTCGTGTAAATTTATTTTAACGGGGCATACTTCTGTACAGTTACCGCATAAACTAGAAGCATAACTTAAATGCTTATAATCGTGCATGCCTCTTAAATGAGGAGTAATAATACTTCCAATAGGTCCACTATAAGTAGTATCGTAGGCGTGGCCTCCAATATTTTTATAAATAGGACAGGCGTTTAAACAAGCGCCACATCTTATGCAATAAAGGGCTTCTCTACTTTTTGCATTCGCTAGTAAATCGGTGCGACCATTGTCAAGTAAGATAACATACATCTCTTCAGGACCATCTGTTTCATCTTTTTGTCTAGGACCTGAGATAATACTATTATAAACCGTTACTTGTTGTCCAGTACCATAAGTAGCTAATAAGGGCCAAAATAAACCAAGGTCATTAATCGAAGGAATCATTTTTTCAATGCCCACAATGACAATATGTGTCTTAGGCCAGGCTGCTGATAATCTTGCATTGCCCTCATTCTCAGTCAATGCAATGGCACCTACATCGGCAATAATAAAATTAGCACCCGTTACACCTATTTCTGCCTGTACGTATTTTTCTCTTAAATTTTTTCTAGCTACCAGGGTTAATTGCTCTGGTGTTAAATTAATATCGGTTCCTAATTTCTCATTAAATAATTTAGCTACATCTTCCTTGCTTTTATGCATAGCAGGTGTCACAATATGATAAGGCGCTTCTCCATCCATTTGCTGAATGTATTCTCCTAAATCAGTTTCTACACTTTCAATACCTACCGATTCTAAATAATTATTTAAATGAATTTCTTCAGTAACCATGCTCTTGCTTTTCACAAGAGACTTACATTTTTTCTGTTCGCAAATTTCTCCGATAAAATTTAAAGCTTGCTCACTGTCTTCAGCCCAAAATACTTTAGCCCCTCTTTTAGTAATCTGCTCTTCAAATTGATTAAGGTATATGTCTAAATGTTCAATGGCTTCCCATCTTTTATTCTTGGCTAATTCTTTAACGCGATTTAAATCAGTGAATTGCTCTTTACCTTTTGGCACCACAGCATTGTACTTACCAATATTAAAATTGATTTTTTTATAGTGTGATTTATCAAGCGCTTTGGCGGTGCTTTTTTCAAAAAAGGAGGCTGCGTAAATACTTTCCATGAGCACAAAAATAGTTATTTATTTTTAAGATGCTTCGCTGTGGCATCCAAGGTCTCATAAAATGTTTCCCCATACTTTCTAACAATGGATTCCTTTAGAAACTGGTAGGCGGGCACTTTTAATTTCACGCCCAGGGAACAGCCCGATTTACATAAATCTTCACGGGGCTCATAGTTCACATATTCCACTTTAGGGTCCTGCTTACTTTTCTGAATTTTTATAGGAAACAAATGGCAGCTAAGGGGCTTTTTCCAAGGAATCTTGCCATCATTATAGGCTTGCTCAAAGGCACATTTAATAACGCCTTTCTCTTTATAGCCATAAGCACAAATAGCACCATTTATAGTAGGTGTTACCCAGCCAAATTCACGATCATATAAATAAGGGCCTACTTCTTTTACTTCTTGAATACCTTCCTTGGTCATATAAGGCTTTACCTTTTCATAATACTGCTTCACATACTCTTTTTCTTTATTTTCAAGTGGTGCACCTGCATCACCATCTTCACAACAGGCCCCCTTACATTTAGATAAGTCGCATACAAACTGTTCTTCCACGAGTAAGTCACTCACTAAAATATTGTCAATAATAATCATTAGAAAAATTTATAGGATAAAGATATCATTTTTTCCATCTAAAAGTATTCAAAATATGCTTTATGTCTTCTAGTAAAAAAGCATTCACTGGTGCTAAGGAATCCTGATTGGGTGTGGTATCATAATACAAAGCACCTCTAAAAAAATGACGCGTAGAATCGGTTAGAAAAAACTGATAAGGTGTAGCAACGTCACCACCGATAGTAAAAAAAATACCTTCCACTGCTTGCTTGTTTTGAAAAACAGAATCGGAAATGGAACTTGCCCTATTATTATGGTTATTGGCAAAAGTATAGGCATCTCTAATTAAAGTATCTAGCTGTTTGGCTTGCATGGCTAGATAACTTACATAAATAGTGGCCTCTTGACCAGGGAATCGAATATTCATCCACTTGCCTTTTTGAAGGCCTGTTCTTTGATCATTTACATTCTCATCTATATTTGCATAACTAGGATATTCAAAACTATAGGGCGCATTTGTTTGATTAAAAACTTGATAGGACTTTGCAGGAAAAGAAAGTTTTGAGTAACCTTTATTTTTGATGGTATAAGGGCTATTACAAGCCGCTAAAAATAATATACAAGAAAATAAAGCAATAAATACTGCGGCAGTTCGTCTAGCCATTTTCAATATTTTGAGTAGGCAATGGCGTAATAATTAATTGAATTTTATGAATTCTATTTTTTTGAATTTCAAGTACTGTAAAACTAAATTGTTTAAACTTAACCACTTGCTGTATGGAAGGAAAGGCGCCTGCTAATTCTAAAAATAAACCTGCCACTGTATCACTTTCTCCTTTTACAGCATCAAAATAGTTGGTGGCAATTTCAATAAAATTACAAAAGTCAATAATGGTTGATTTTCCTTCTATGATATAATGATACTCATCTATTTTTTTAATCATAGACTCTTCCTCATCAAATTCGTCTTTAATATCCCCCACAATTTCTTCTAAGATGTCCTCTAATGTAATAATACCGCTGGTTCCACCGAATTCGTCTACTACAATGGCAAAGTGAATACGTTTTGATTGAAACTCTTTTAATAAATCTTCAATCATTTTTTGCTCATGTACAAAAAAAGCAGGACGAATCAATGGCTTCCAATCATAGTCTGCATTTTCACTAATATGGGGAATGATATCCTTGGTATGAATAATACCTGCAATGGTGTCTAAGTCTTCTTTGTAAATTGGAAAACGACTATAATTATGTTCTTTAATATGCGCTAATAAATCATTGAATGAAATGGAGGCATCTACCCCACAAACATCTAATCTTGTTTTCATGATTTGTTTAACAGAAATATTTCCAAACTTAACAATGCCTTTTAAAATATTTTTTTCATTGGCTTGATTATTGGGAGAAGTAGTTAATTCAATGGCATGGTCTAATTCTTCCATGCTATAAGAACTACCCATTCTTTTTTGCTCTAATTTTTTTTCAATCTTATTGGTATACATAACCAATAAGCCACTAGGTTTTGAAAAAATAATATACACAACTTGAATAATGAAACCAAAGTCTTGTGCAAAACGAATATTATTTTGAGTAGCCATTACCTTAGGCAAAATTTCACCAAAAAATAAAAGTAGTAAAGTAACCGCTATCACTTTAATGATAAATTCCAAACCTGGAAAGGAGATGGCGTCGAAATTAAAAAAATGATCAATTAAAATATTGGCAATTAAAATAATACAAATATTAATGAAGCTATTGGCAATAAGCATGGAGCTCAATAACTTTTTAGGCTCCTCTAATAAAGCAACAATTCTTTGAAAGGGCTTATAATTTTTTGTTTTTAAAACTTGTATGTCTTTATAAGATAAAGAAAAGAAGGCCACTTCAGATCCTGCTATAACAAAGGATAGAAATAATAAAATAAACATTAAAATTAATAAGCCGCTGTCTTGTTGAAGACTGGCCGTATTGACTGAAAGTAAATTAAATAAAGGTCCCGAGTGATATTCCAATGTGGATGAATTTATGATGGAAAGTTACCATTTTTACAAAGAAAAACCCGATTTACCCTTTGCCAAGGCTATTTTTAAAAAATCGTTAACGATTTTAGGAAATGGATACTTCTTAAACCCTTCTTTTTTAACCCATAAGGCCTTGGCAAAAAGGGCTGGCTTCTTATCTAATTGTATAATGATAAATCTTGCCTCTATTTGTTGGTGGGTTAGGGTTTGTTTGTAAACAGCAGCAGTTTGCTGGGAAATAATATTTTTTGTAGAAATGGCTAAAGGCTCCAAAATAAATTTTTGAATATATTTTTTATCAATGGCTGCCGCTCTTTCATTTTCAATTAAATAAAACTGATACAAGTTGGACCAAATATCACCCTCGCCTCTTTTTTGAATTAAACATTGGTCTTCGTATCTAAAAATAAAAAAGTCTAAGAACCTATTTTTCTTTTGGATACTTTTTAATTTAACGGGTAATAAGTTTACTTGGTTTTGGGTAAAGGCCATACATTTTTTTTGCATGACACAGCTAGGACATTGAGCTGCCATGGGTTTGCAAACAGTGGCGCCAAAATCCATCAGGGCTTGATTATAGATACCTGCTTGGGTTTTGGATAAATTTTCAAATGCAATTTTATTAAATATTGCAATACCTTCTTTGGTATCAATGGGTGTGGCGATCCCATAAAATCTTGCAAAAACCCTCAACACATTTCCATCCACTACTGCATGTGGTAAATTATAAGCGAATGAAGCGATGGCCGACGCCGTATAAGGCCCTACCCCTTTTAATAATAATAAACCTTCATAGCTATTTGGAAATTTTCCTTTATACTCTTTTACAATATGCCTTGCGGTAAATAATAAATTTTTACAACGATTATAATACCCCAGTCCCTCCCAGAGTTTAAATACTTTTTCGTCTTTGGCCGCTGCTAATTGAAAAATGGTGGGGAAGTTTTTTAGGAACTTTTCATAGTAAGCCCAACCTTGTTCGACCCTGGTTTGCTGTAAAATAATCTCACTTAGCCATATTTTATAGGGATCTTTCTCCCCTTTCCAAGGCATGGGTCGATGATTCTCATTTTGATTCCAGTTTAATAGCAAACGGGTAAAGGGGCTTGGCATGAGGACAAAAATGGATTAAAATTGGGAAAATACGTTCAAATTAGACAGATATTCAGCTACTATACATTTATATAATATTATATATAAATAATTTA
>JAJTDP010000026.1 GCA_021300455.1 Sediminibacterium sp.
CATATATCATAATAGAAGGGCGGTTTAATCTTCCCATCGCAATTAAAGAACCCGGCATATTTTTATCACAACCAGGAACTGCGATAAGTGCATCATAATATTGTGCACCACAAACTGTTTCTATACTATCTGCAATCACATCTCTACTTGCTAATGAATAACGCATACCAGGTGTACCATTGCTCATACCATCACTCACACCAATGGTATGAAAGGTAAGTCCCACTAAATCATTCTCCCAAATACTTTTTTTAATATCGGCAGCCAATGCATTTAAATGCATATTACATGTATTACCATCATAGCCCATACTTACCACACCCACCTGCGCTTTTTGTAAATCGGCATCGGTTAATCCAATACCATAAAACATAGCCTGCGCTGCTGGTTGTGTTGGATCGAGTGTGATCGTTTTTGAATATTTATTTAGTTCCATATTTAGCGTTTTAAATATTGTTAGTATAATTTTTTTAAATGATTGTGGATTTGTGTAATCTTTCATGATGCACATGTCCCTCTCCTGTTACTTGTTTTTCGATATACTCACAAATTAGATCGCCAATAGCTGAAGTACTATAACTATTTAAGGCGTCAATATCTTTTGAAACAAACTTATTGCTCAAACACCAGTCCACAGCTTCCTTTACAATGCTGGCTTCTTTTTGCATTCCGAAATAATCTAATAACATAGCCGCAGATAAAATAGAGCCCATTGGATTAGCAATATCTTTTCCTTTGGCTTGAGGATAAGAACCATGAATAGGTTCAAACAAAGCCAACGTATTTCCTACCGATGATGAAGGAAGCATGCCTAATGAACCTGCTAATACAGAAGCTTCGTCGCTAATTATATCTCCAAATAAATTCTCTGTTAATATTACATCGAACTGTGTAGGATTTAAAATGATTTGCATCGCTGCATTGTCTACAAATAAATAATCGACTGTAACGTCTTTATATTCACTCGCAATTTTTTGTACTACCTTACGCCATAGTCTTGAAGTTTCTAAAACATTGGCTTTATCTACTAAGGTTAATTTTTTTCTTCTTTTTTGTGCATATTGAAAAGCTAAATGTGCTATGCGTTCAATTTCTGCTACTGAATAAGAACAGTTATCAGTGGCTACTGTGCCATCGGCACTTAAAGTTTTGTCTCCAAAATAAATACCACCAGTTAATTCTCTAAAAATTACGAAGTCTACATTTTCTAATATCCTTGGTTTAAATGGACTAAGATGATGTAAGGTCTCATAAGTTTTTACCGGACGAATATTAGCAAACAATTGTAATTCTTTTCTCAGTTTTAATAAGCCTTGCTCGGGACGTACTTTTGCAGTGGGGTCGTTATCATATTTAGGATCGCCAATGGCTCCAAATAAAATAGCATCGCTAGCTAAACATATTTTAATAGTTTCATCTGGTAAAGGATTGCCCGTTTTATCTATAGCAATGGCGCCCATTAATGCATGCTCATAACTAAATTCATGCTTAAATTGTTTAGCAATGATATTTAATACCTTAATCGACTGCTCTGTTACCTCTGGACCAATGCCATCGCCAAGGATGACTGCTATTTTCTTTTTCATTATGATAAAAGTTTATCTCTCACTATTTATTTACTATTATTTATCTCTTCTTATTTATTTACGATTATTTTTATACTATTACTTATTATGGTTTAATTCAAACTGCTCAATCTCTTCCTTCATGCTTAATAAATAATCAATATCGTCGTAGCCATTTAACATACAGGTTTTCTTGTAAGCATTTATTTCAAAGCTTTCTGAAGCCCCTGTTCTATCAATGGTAATGGTTTGCTTTTCTAAATCAATGCTTAGTGTGGCATCGGCCCCTTCAGCAAAGATGGCTTGTAAAAAAGCATCCGATACTGTTACAGGTAATACTCCATTATTCAAAGCATTGTTTTTAAAGATGTCTGCAAAAAAGCTAGACACCACTACTTTAAAACCATAATCTTGAATTGACCATGCCGCGTGTTCGCGAGAAGAACCACATCCAAAATTTTTAGCAGCCACTAATATCTCTCCGCTAAATTGTTTTTGATTTAAAACAAAATCGGCTTTAGGTTTAGACTCATCATCGTTTTCATATCTCCAATCACGAAATAAATTTTTACCAAAGCCTTCTTTAGTAGTCGCTTTCAAAAAACGCGCAGGTATGATCTGATCCGTGTCTACGTTTTCAATACGTAGCGGAATAAACCTGCTTTTTATTTTTTGTAATGATTGCATTTTAATTAATTTAACATAGTTCTAATGTCAGTAATCTTTCCTGTTAAAAGTGCTGCAGCTGCTGTAAGTGGGCTCACTAGCATTGTTCTAGCCCCCGCACCTTGACGGCCTTCAAAGTTTCTATTACTAGTACTAATACAATATTCACCTGCTGGTATTTTATCTTCATTCATACCTAAGCAAGCACTACATCCTGCCTGTCTTATTTCAATACCCGCTGCTGTAAATATTTTATCTAAGCCTTCTGCTTTAATTTGTTTGGCTACTTCTTGTGAACCAGGCACGATTAAAGTTTTCACGGAAGCATTTTTTTGTTTGCCTTTGATAATACTGGCCACCAATCTAAAATCTTCAATGCGTGAATTTGTACAAGAGCCTATAAATACATTTTGTACAGTCATGCCTAATAAACTTTGGCCCGCTTCTAAACCCATATAGGCTAATGCTTTTTCAAAGTTTTGTTTTTCTGTAGGGTCGCTAATGCTATCCATAGTGGGTACTTTACCTGTTACAGATAAACCCATACCAGGGTTGGTTCCATAAGTAATCATGGGATCAATTTCCGCTGCATTAATATTTATTTCAAGATCAAATTTTGCATCGGCATCGGAATAAAGTTCTTTCCACTGCGTTAATTTCTTTTCCCAATGCTGCCCCTGCGGTGCAAAAGGTCTTCCCTTTATATATGCATAAGTGGTTTCATCGGGTGCAATAATTCCACCGCGTGCTCCCATTTCAATACTCATATTACAAATAGTCATTCTTGCTTCCATGCTTAATGCACGAATAGCCGAACCCTCATATTCCACAAAGTATCCTGTAGCGCCACTTGCAGATATTTTTGCAATGATGTATAAAATAATATCTTTTGAAACAACGCCATTTTGTAAACTGCCTTCAATATTAATGCGCATTACCTTAGGCTTGGTTTGCATTACACATTGCGCAGCAAAAACCATTTCCACCTCACTTGTACCAATACCAAATGCAATAGATCCAAAAGCGCCATGGGTAGAGGTATGACTATCTCCACATACAATGGTCATGCCTGGTTGTGTGATACCTAATTCAGGACCAATAACATGCACGATGCCTTGGTTAGGATGTCCTAGCCCGTATAATTCAACACCGTGCTTTTTACAATTCTCTATTAGAGTATCTACTTGAAATTTTGATAATTGATCGGCAATAGGTAAATGCTGATTCATAGTAGGCACATTATGATCTGCGGTGGCTACAATTTGATTGGGTCTAAATAATTTAGCGCCTCTTTTTTCTATTCCACTAAAAGCTTGTGGGCTAGTAACTTCATGTATTAAATGCTTATCGATATACAATACCGAAGGACCCCCTTCAATGATTTTGACAACATGCTTGTCCCAAATTTTATCAAATATTGTTTTTCCCATTACTGTAATTTCTTTCGTTTAGTCTTTCTTATTAGTTTTCTATTATTCTTTCTTTTATTTAGAATATGCATTTGCTATTGCTACTAAATCATCATGTGTGACTTCTTTCTTTTTATCAGCTAATTGTAAAAAGCTAGGATATAAAATATCGATATCATTTCTTGAATACGCATAACCTAGTTTTTGTAAACGATGCGCTAGTGCGCTGCGTCCACTTCTTGCAGTAAGTACAATTTTACTAGCTTCTGCACCTACTAATTCAGGATTAATGATTTCATAAGTTTGTGCTTCTTTCAAAAATCCATCTTGATGTATACCTGATGAATGTGAAAAAGCATTACCACCCACAATGGCTTTATTAGGTTGCACACCCATACGCATAATCTCTGCAACTTCATGGCTGATAGGGTTTAAAAGCCTTGTATTGATATTAGTATAATAACCTAAATATTTATGTTGATTTAAAACCATGACTACTTCTTCTAGTGCTGTATTACCTGCACGCTCGCCTAATCCATTAATGGTACACTCAATTTGTCTTGCACCACCCATTACACCGGCTACTGAATTGGCAGTAGCTAATCCTAAATCGTTATGACAATGACATGATAAAATAGCTTTATCAATATTAGGAACATTGTTCACCAAGTATTCCATTTTAGCTTGGTATTGATATGGCAAACAATAACCTGTTGTATCGGGAATGTTTAAAGTAGTAGCGCCTGCTTTCACAACGGCTTCTATCACTCTAGCTAAATATTCATTGTCAGTTCGGCCTGCATCTTCTGCATAAAATTCTACATCGTCTGTAAAGTTGCGCGCTAATTTAACTGCGCTCACTGCACGTTCAATAATTTCTTCGCGCGTTGCGTTGAATTTATATTTGATATGTAAATCCGAAGTACCAATACCTGTATGAATTCTAAAACGCTTGGCAGGTTTTAAAGCAGCAGCGGCTACTTCAATATCGTTTTGTACTGCACGTGATAGTCCGCAAACCACTGTGTTTTTTAAAGTCTTTGCAATTTGATTCACCGATTCAAAATCACCTGGGCTTGAAACAGGGAAACCTGCTTCTAAAATATCTACACCTAATTCTTCTAATCTTACTGCTAAAGCCAATTTCTCTTGGGTATTTAATTTACAACCAGGAACCTGCTCTCCATCTCTTAGTGTGGTATCAAATATGAACACTTTTTGACTCATCGTTAATTCGTTTATTTAGTTATATAGCCAGTTCATCTTATTGATTATGAACATCTTAGATAGAAAACGGACTTTTGGCCCGCATATTGTTTAAATTTACCACCTATTCACAAGTAATTCACATCATAATTATGGCTAATTTACAATGTGTAAAAGGGTCAAAATTTGATTAATTGATTGATATTCAATAACTTGAACTAAAAATAGCTACGATGCCCAACCTAAGTACGGAGGCAATATTTATTCTGGTTAAATCCTTGGAAAGGGCCGAAAAGCGCAATTTCAAACTCTATGTGAAGCGTAATTCAGCCTCTGCCGATTTAAAGACTATTCAGCTTTTTGATGCCCTAGATAAAATGAAGGTCTATGATGAGGAGGAACTACTGCGCAAAAACGACTCTATATCGAAACAACAACTTTCTAATTTAAAGGCCCATTTATACGATCAGGTTTTAGCCAGCCTAAGAGTGGTGAAACAAAGTGAAAACATTGATTTACAAATTCACGAGCAATTAGACCACGCTAAAATTTTATACAACAAAGGTTTATACATTCAAAGTTTACGTGTTCTTGAAAAAATAAAAACACTGACCAAACAAAATAATCAGGTTACTTATTTGTTGCAGGTTTTATTTTTAGAAAAGAAAATTGAAGCCTTGCATATTACTAGAAGCATGCAGGACCGTGCTAAACAATTAAGTGAAGAGATAGATGAGGTGAATGCACGCTTGGATGATATTGCTAAAATTTCGAATCTTTCTTTACAACTATATGGTTGGTATATTCAACATGGTCATGCGCGTAATGAGGAAGACAGGCTTGCATTAGATGGTTTAATGCATGATCCTATCATGGAAAAAATAAAGTCCTCTGTTGGGTTTTATGAAAAAATGTATTCTTACCAATGTTATTGCTGGTATGGTTTTATTACACAAGATTTTCTAATGCATTATAGGTATGCTCAAAAATGGGTAGACTTATTTGAAGCGAACGAGAATATGAAATTAATTGAAACGGCACAATATATTAAGGGCCTGCATAATTTAATTACTTCACACTATGATTTAAGAAGTTTTGATAAATTAAATGAAACCATTGCTATTTTAGAAAATTATAGCAACACACCTATTGTACTGAACAATAAAAATAATTTAATTCAAAGCTTTATATACTTATACATCGCTAAGATAAATAAGCATTTTTTTGAAGGTAGTTTTAGCGAGGGCCTAGCCATGATACCCGCCATGGAAGCGAAGTTGAAGGAAATTGAACTCTATTTAGATAGCCACCGCATACTGGTGTTTTACTATAAAATTGCTTGTTTATACTTTGGTGCGGGCAAACCTGCAAAGGCCATTGACTACTTAAATAGAATTATTAATTGGAAATTAAATTTAAGAGACGACTTACAATGTTATGCGCGTTTACTACATTTAATTGCACACTATGAAATGGGTAATACAGAAATAGTGAATTATTTATCAAAGTCGGTATACCGATTTATGTATAAAATGAAAAGCCTAAGTACAGTAGAAGAAGTGATGTTTAATTTTTTAAGAAAGTCGATTCAAAATGGGGGTGAAGAAAATAGTTTGTTGAATAGTAAGGCTGCTATTAAAAAGTCATTTACTGTTTTATTAGAAACCTTGCAACCCCTTACTACTAATAAATTAGAAAGCAGGGCCTTTATGTACTTAGATATTATCTCTTGGCTAGAAAGTAAAATTCAAGGCAAACAAGTACAGGCTATAATTAAAGAAAAGTTTTTAGCTGCAAAGGTTTGATAAGAATAAAAAAAGACTTTGATAAGTCTGTGGCTAGTCTATGATCTCTCTAGTTACAAAATTAAAACTACTGCCTGAAGCCATCATCTTAAATGGTTTTAAAACAGCACCCCATTTCTTTTTTTGTTCTGCCCAATCTTTTGGGTCATATAACATTGCATAAGATATACCCCAAACTTTAAATTGTCCTGCTTCTACAATAATGGCGGTTGATTCATCCATTCCAATACCTAAAGTACCGGGGTAATTTTCAATCACAGGAATTAAATCAAATTGGCGATTGCGCGCTAATACATGTTGATCAAGTGCCGTATTAGTCATAAAAGAAAAGGCTGGGTTAAAGTTGTACTTTTTGCTGATATCATCTCTGGCATCGCCTCCCACCATTAAAGAGCCCATGATAGTAGCTCCTGCTGAAGTACCCATAATTACACCGCCTCTATTTAATAAAGCAATGAACTCATCATATAATTTAGTGCCTGCATAAGCATCTGAAATTAATTGCTGGTCTCCTCCACCAAAAAAAATACCTTTTGCTTTTCTCATAAGGGCAATATTTTCTGTCGCATCTGCCTTGACTTTATCTCTTGTGTGTATGGTAGATAAATTTGTAAAACCTCGAGAGCTGAACTTAATTAAGTGTTCACCTTTTTGAATAAACTCTTTGTCGGTGGTGGCAGTAGGAATATACACAATGGGTTGATCCTTACCTCCACAATGGGCTGCGAAAAATTCAAATAAAGAATCTGGGATGGAGCCGCCTCCAATGATAATTAATTTGCCTTTATAATTAAAATAGGGATTCGAAGGGGTTTGTGCGTTAACATTAAAAACGAATAGAAATAGCATGCCCGTTAATAGCAATATTTTTTGCATAGAGCAAGATTTTATATTTTTAATAATGGATTGACTGCCTATCTAGAATAAGAATTTACAAATTCTATCCTTGGTACATAAGGTCTATTTCTTTTTCAAAATTCGCTAGTATTTGTTTTCGGCGTATACTTAGTTTAGGCGTCATCTCTCCTTGGTCAATCGTAAACTCTCTTGGTATTAAAGTGAATTTTTTCACTTGCTCTACTGGATTGAATAATTGATTGTACTCTGCTACTATTGTTTCAAATAGTGACAGTACTTTTTCATCTTGAATGATGTCCTCATTGCTTGTATATTCGACACCATTTTGTTTTGCCCAATCTTTTAGCTTAACAAAGCTAGGCACAACCAAGGCTGTCACCATTTTTTTATTGTCCCCAACTAAAACAATCTGTTCGATGAAAGGACTTTCTTTCATCTTATTTTCGACTGGCTGTGGAGCAACATATTTTCCACCACTTGTTTTAAACAATTCTTTTTTACGATCTGTAATTTTTAAATACTTGCCATCAATAATTTCACCAATATCTCCAGTATGCAACCAACCATCGATAATGGCTTCTGCAGTTAAATCGGGACGCTTATAATAACCCTTCATCACACTAGGTCCTGCTACACAAATTTCTCCATCTGCTTCTAATTTCATTTCAACACCTTGGATTGGCATACCTACTGTTCCGAACTTGGTACCGCCGGGTATACTAAAATTGATACTAATGATGGGGCTATTTTCTGTTGGGCCATATCCTTCATACACTGGTATTTGTGCTGCATTAAAAATACGCAATAATTTTACCTGACATGCCGCACCACCTGTTATAATGAATTTTATATTGCCGCCTAATCCTTCTCTCCACTTGCTAAAAATAATTTTATTAGCTAGTTTTAATTGGAATTGATACCATGCCGACCCTGATTTTAAATTATCATACTGTTCTCCTAAAGCAACAGCCCAGAAAAATAATTTACGTTTAAGGCCTGTCAACTCTTCACCCTTCATCATAATTTTTTCAAAAACTTTTTCCAATAATCTTGGTACGGTAGAGAATCCGTCTGGTGCAACTTCTTTTAAGTTTTCACCAATGGTTTCCATAGATTCTGCATAGTAGATACTCATCCCGCTATACAAATAAATATAAGAAGCCACTTTTTCAAAAATATGATTCAATGGTAAAAAGCTCAATACTTTTTGATCAGGGGCATCTGGGAAAGGAAAACTTTTTTTACCTGCTTGTAAGTTGAAATAAATATTATTATGCGTTAACATCACGCCCTTTGGTGTACCTGTTGTTCCACTTGTATAAATAAAAGTGGCTACCTGATCTACTGGAATTGTTTTTTTAATCACATCTACTTGTTGTAATAAATCTGCATCCTGCAAACACAATTCACTCCAGTGCTTTGCACCAGCGATATGATCAAAAGTATAAACCTCTTTTAGACAAGGCACTTTGTCTTTAATAGACATTACTTTATTATATAAATCTTGATTACTCGCAAACATGTATTGTACAGATGCGTCATTCAAAATAAAAGTCAATTCTAATGGATTGGTTGTAGGATACACTGGCACCCAGATGACACCAATTTGTTGCGTGGCCATATCGGCCATCAACCATTCTGGTCTATTATTGCTAATGATGGCAATTTTATCTGATCCCTCTGGACTAAAATCATTTCCTGATAAGCCAAGGCTTAATAAACCGGCACTCAAAGCATTCACTTTTGAAGCCACTTCGGCTGTGGAGTAGGTTTTCCATCCACCGTTTTCTTTTCCAGCCAACATGACTTCTTGAGGAAATTTTGTTAACTGATGTTCTATACAATCAAAGAGTCTTTTTGATTCCATAAGGCAAGCATTATTGTGTAACAAAATACTAAAATACGGGCAGAAAAAAAAGAAATTAGCCTATGAAATAGAAAGAAAAAGAGGAGAATACCTGATTAGATTTAATAGTAGACATAACTATATTTATTAAAATGCCTTCTAATTAATATATAACTTCTAGTAAATCAAATGAGTAAGTAAGCCGTCTCTTAATTTGGGTTCAAACCAAGTACTTTTAGGTGGCATGACTTCGCCGGCGTCGGCTATATTAAATAATTGATCGATGGTGACAGGGTATAAACTAAAAGCCACAGCCATCTCACCACTGTTTACTCTTTTTTCAAGTTCTGCTAAACCTCTGATGCCCCCTACAAAATCAATTCTTTTATCAGTTCTTTGATCATGTATGCCTAAAACTTTTGATAAAATGGAATTAGATAAAATAGTGACGTCTAATACACCAATAGGATCAGATGAATAAATACCTGGCTTTGCTGTTAATTGATACCATGTATTTTCTAAATACATTCCAAAACTATGCAGGGCCGATGGCTTGAAAGCCGACTCTTCTTTTTGAATAGTAAAATCCTGTTCAAGCGCTGCTATAAAATTAGCGGCAGATATACCATTTAAATCTTTTACCACACGGTTGTAATCTAGGATGGCTAATTGATTAGAGGGAAATAAAGTCGTTAAAAAATAATCAGATACTTTTTTAGCATCATCTCCTGGCTTCACCGCTTCTTCACTAATAGCTAATTTTACTTTAGCAGCAGAAGCTGCTCTATGATGACCATCTGCAATATAAGTGCAAGGCACTTCAGTTGCAAAAAGTTCTGTAATTTGATCAATAATGGTTTCATCACTCACCGCCCAAACGGTATGTTGAATACCATCGTCTGCGGTAAAATCATAGACAGGATTTTTAGTAGTCTTCCATTTATCTATAATAGTATCAATGCTTGCTTGGTGGCGGTAGGCTAAAAAAACATTACCCGTTTGTGCGCCAGAAGTCTTGATATGATTGATTCTATCTAATTCTTTTTCAGGACGCGTGAATTCATGCTTTTTAATAATATCATTGTTATAATCATCAATACTACTTACGCAAACTAAACCTGTTTGTGCGCGGCCATCCATAATGAGTTGATAAATATAATAACAAGGCTTTGACTCTTTAAAAAGTACATCTCTTTGTATAAATGCATTTAAATTTTCTAGTGCCAATTGATATACTTCTTGACTATGTACATCTGTATTTTCTGGTAAACCAATTTCACTTTTTGTAATATGCAAAAAAGAATAGGCATTACCTACTGCTTCTATTTTTGCTTCTGCACTATTTAATACATCGTATGGTTTACTAGCAACTTGTTTTGCTAATTGAGGCTGAGGACGCAAAGCTTCAAAGGGACTTATTTTTGCCATGGGCGCGAAGTTCGTTCTTTTTGTTGAAAATTAAATTTTTTCAGCGAATGATTTCATCAAGTCGCAGAAAGCTTCTACACTTGAATAAGGCAAGGCATTATACATACTCACTCGAATGCCTCCTACTGTTCTATATCCTTTTACGCCAATCATTCCTTCTTTTTTACATAAGGCTAAAAAAGCTTCTTCTTTGGAAGTATCTGTTAAAAAGAAAACAGCATTCATAATGCTTCTATCTTCTTTCGCAATGGGGCAATGAAAAGCAGGTGAACCATCAATGGTATTATATAATAAATTAGCTTTTGCTAAGTTTAATTTTTCCATTGCAGCTAAGCCGCCTTGCGCTTCTATCCAACGCAGGGTTAATAAACTTACATATATAGAAAAAACAGGAGGTGTGTTTAACAATGAGCCCGCTTCAATATGTTTTCGATAATCAAGAATAGCTGGAATTTTTCTATTGACCTTTCCTAAAATATCTTTTTTAACCACCACCATGGTAACCCCTGCAGCACCCATATTTTTTTGTGCGCCTGCATAGATTAAATCGAATTGTTTGAAATTAGTGGGCCTGCAAAATATATCAGAGCTCATATCGCCAATAAGTAAGGCTGAAGTCTGAGGATAGCTATGCCATTGGGTTCCCTCTACTGTATTGTTAGTGGTAATATGCAAATAAGTGGCGTTTGAAGGAATGTCTAATGTTTTATTTATATAGGTATGTTTTTTATCGGCAGTGTCTGAAACTACTTTTACAGGACCGAATAAACCTGCTTCCTTTACTGCTTTATTACCCCATACACCATTATCACAAATAGCGGCTAATCCGTTTTCATCTAATAAATTCATGGGCACTTGCATAAATTGCATAGTGGCACCCCCTTGTAAAAATAAAACTTCATAGGCGTCGTCTAAACCCATTAATCTTTTTACAATAGTTTGTGCTTCTGTAACCACTTCTACAAAATGAGCAGTACGGTGTCCAATTTCTAAAATAGATAAACCCGTATTATTAAAATTATGAATAGCCGCTGCTGCTTTTTCTAAAACTTCTTGAGGTAAAATAGAGGGGCCTGAATTGAAATTATGTAATTGCATGTACTATTTTTTGAAAATTAATGCACTAGATCCTTCGATTTTTTCTCTACTTCTTCAACTGTATTAGTTACGCCGCCTGATATCGCATATTTCATAGCTTCTGCAGCGTTCATATGCTTTGGTAATTTTTTTGTATTAGCCAATGGCACCATGAATGAAATACCAGAAATGGCATATGAATGTGGCACATAAACAGTCACATGATCCTTTAAACCTAAGTGCTCGCAATTTTCTTGTGTGATAAATCCAATACGCCAAACATCATTTCCATCTATACATACCAAAATGGGCTTATCAAATTTTTTATTATTACCTGCAAAAGCTTCTAAAAAATCTTTAACAGAGGAGTAAATTATTTTAACACCTGGTGTGCGCTCCAATAGTTTATCAAATATAGACACCATCCTTTCTACAAAAAATAAAGACGATAACCAACCAACCACAAGCACTACAAGTAGGGCTACTAAAAATCCTAATCCTGTTACTTTTGGTATTTGCCCGTTGACCGCTGCAAATTGAACTGGAAATAGGGTATTCAATAAATTAGGTAAAAAATTGTCTACCAGATTAAACAAAGTCACCACAATCCACAGGGTCACGCCAATGGGTGCCAGTGCAATTATACCTTGGAAAAAGAATCTTGCTAATAGGCTTAAAATTGATTTTCTCTTAAAATTTTGGCCAAAAATGCCCATTTTAAAGTGATTTAGGTACAAATTTCACTCATTTTAGCCATTTTTCAATAATTAATACATAATTCATCTTGGAAACTTTGTAAACGTCAAAAGTTTCCTTAGTTTTGCGCCTTCAACTGCAACTATGGAAGAAAGAATATTATTAAAGGCAAGGGATTTAATGCTCCAGTCCGGACTTAGACAGGTGACCATGGACGATTTAGCCCATCAATTGGGGATGAGCAAAAAGACAATTTATCAATACTATAAGGATAAGGATGATTTGGTGAAGGCCGTGGTGAACCTAGAATTAAAAGAACATGAAATGACTTGCAAAGACTGTAAATCCAAAGCAGAAAATGCGATTCATGAAATGTTTTTGCTAATGGAGAATATGAAAGCCATGACACAAACAATGAATCCCAATGCCATGATGGAGTTGGAGAAACATTTTATAACTGCGTTTGAAATCATTAAAAATCATAAGGATGAATTTTTATTCTCCTTAATCAAACAAAATTTAAGCAAAGGAATTGAGGAGGGATGTTATAGAGCCGATCTTGATATTGATATCTTATCAAAATTTCGTTTAGAAACTGTTTTTATTCCCTTTAACCTGCACCTATTTCCTTTAAATAAGTTTAATTCTCTAGAAGTACATA
This sequence comes from Sediminibacterium sp., assembly GCA_021300455.1. Taxonomy (GTDB): domain Bacteria; phylum Bacteroidota; class Bacteroidia; order Chitinophagales; family Chitinophagaceae; genus Sediminibacterium. The sequence goes on from JAJTDP010000026.1 coordinate 13,218, forward strand.
CGCAATTGATGGAACATTTTGTATATGGCCTTATGACAGTTAAAGGACATGAATTAATGGATCAATATAAAAAATTAAGTAAACAAGCAATCTAAATATACACATGAAAAAAAATCTCTTACTTGTAACGGTATTTTTTGTCACTGCTACTTTTGCACAGGAACAAAAAACGATACATGCATTTTCTTTAGCAGATGCAGTTAGTTATGCGCAAAAAAATAATGTACAAGTTAAAAATTCTTTATTAGCTATTGATGTACAAATACAAACCAATAGAGAAATTGCAGCAGCAGCGTATCCTAGCATTGGAACCAACCTAAGCGGAACCGATTATTTAGTAATACCTACTTCTTTATTACCTGCCCAAATATTTGGAGGTGCAGCAGGTACTTTTATTCCAGTACAGTTTGGAACAAAATTTAATGCCAACTATGGTGCTAATTTTCAACAATTACTATTTGATGGTCAAGTTTTTGTTGCCTTACAAGCACGCGCTACTTCTTTAGATATGCAAAGAAAAAATGCAGCAGTCACTGAAGAAGCCATAAAAGCTAATATTTATAAAATATACTATCAGTTATCGGCTAGTAAAACACAGTTGAATATTTTAGATGAGAATATTGAGCGTTTAAATAAATTAGCCAAGGATGCGCAAATCATGTACAAGAACGGCTTTGCGGAGAAATTAGATGTAGATAAAGTGAGTGTTCAATTGAATAATTTACAAACCGAGAAAATAAAAGCCAATAATGCGGTAGCCATAGGTTATATGGGTTTAAAGATGTTAATGGGTATGCCGGTGAAAGATAGTCTTGAACTAACTGAAGTAATTGATGAGCAAAGTTTAAGCACGGATGTATTAGTAGAAAACGATTTTCAATATGGCTTAAGAAAAGATTATCAGTATATAAATTCAGTAAGAAAGTTATCGTCTTACAATGTGAAGCGTTACCAATTGAGTTATTTACCAACCATAAGTATGACTGGTGCTTATTCTAAAAATGCGCAACGTTCAAAATTTGATTTTTTTGAAGGTGGTGACTGGTTCAATACTTCTTTAATTAGTTTAAATGTGAATCTTCCTTTATTCAATGGCTTTGCTAGAGACGCGAGGGTGAAAAGAACTAAGATTGAATTAAAGCAAATAGAAAATCAAATAGTTGCCTTAAAAAATAATATCGATAACGAAATCACACAAGCGAAATTAAATTATATGTCTTCTGTAGCTACTGTATCATTTCAAAAAAAGAATATGCAATTAGCTGAAAATGTATATCAACAAACAAAAAAGAAATTCGAAGCAGGTACAGGTTCTAATACTGAAATTTCAGCTGCACAAGCCGACTTAGTAAGTGCGCAAAATAATTTCATGAACGCATTATACACAGCTTTAATTTCAAAAGTAGATTTATTAAAATCAACAGGAAAATTATAAACTTCAACATTAAATAAAAATATTAAAATAACAATAATGAAACATATCTCTACAATCCTAACAAGTACATTAATTTTATTCGCCCTTGCCTGCGGAGGTGGAGGCAGTAGCTTAGAAAAACAAAAAGCAAGTTTAGCAAGTTTGAAAAAGGAAAGCCTTAGTTTGAATGCAAAAATTGTCGAGCTAGAATCGGCCATTGCAAAAGCTGGCGGTGCAGAAACTGCAAAAGCAATATTAGTAGCCCTAACGCCTTTAACCACACAGGATTTTACCCATTATATAGAGCTACAAGGAAAGGTTGAATCTGAAAGCGTTTCTTTTGTAACACCTCGTGCAGGTGGAGGTCAAGTAAAGGCCTTATTTGTCAATAGAGGTGACAATGTTAGAAAAGGTCAGTTAATATTACAATTGGATAATAGCTTAATTAAACAAAGCGCCGCTGCAGCAGCACAAAATATTGAAACTATAAAATCTCAGGCCGCTTTAGCTAAAATGGTATACGAGAAACAAAAGAATTTATGGGAACAAAATATTGGCAGTGAAATGCAATTATTAACTGCTAAAACTAATGCAGAAGCCTCAGCTAGTCAGTTAAAGGCGGCTACAGAACAATTAGGTATGGTGCGTGACCAACTAGCTTATACAAGTGTGTATAGCAATGTAGATGGAGTGGCAGAAGAAGTAAATGTGAAAGTGGGCGATTTATTTATGGGCCCTGGCCAAATAAAAATTGTGAACACTGCTCGATTAAAATTAACGACAATGGTTCCTGAGAATTATGCAGGTAAAGTAAAAGTAGGTACTGAAACAAGTTTAAACTTTCCAGATATTCAAAAAATAGTTGCTGCTAAAATTTCGGTAGTAGGTAATGTTATTGACCCATTAAGCAGAAGTTTTTATGTAGAAGCTAAATTACCCATTGATAAAAATTTCCGTCCAAACCAATTAGTACAAGTAAAAATTAAAGACTACGAAAAAAAGAATGCCATTAGCGCTCCTATTAATTTATTACAGAACGATGAGAAAGGTAAATTCATTTATGTAGCCGTAATGGAAAATGGAAAATTGCTGGCACGTAAAAAAGCAGTAACAGTAGGACAATACTATGGTAATAATATTGAAATTGTAGCAGGCTTAGTAGCAGGTGATAATGTTATTTCGGAAGGTTATCAGACCTTATTTGATGGCCAAAACATTACAACTTCAGATAAATAATTAAAACAATAAAGCTTAATAGATCATTATGTCTACTATCAATAAAATAAAAGAAAAGTTTAAAGAATTTAAACCCACTTCTTGGGCTATTACCAATAAGACCACTATTTATTTAGTGATGTTGTTTCTTAGCTTAGGAGGAATTTATCAATTCCTTACACTTCCTAAAGAAAACTTTCCTGAAGTGGTCATTCCTAATATATTCGTACAAACGGTTTATGTAGGTAACTCCCCTAAGGATATAGAAAACTTAGTAACCCGTCCTATTGAAAAACAAATTAAGAGTATTAGCGGTGTAAAAATTAGCAAATTCACTTCTACCTCTCAACAAGGTCATTGAATTAAATATCAGTGACATGCCTATTATGTATGTAAACATTAGCGGTAATTATAGCCCCGTTCAATTAAAAAAATATGCAGACGATTTAAAAGATAAACTAGAAAGCATTTCACAAATTAATAGAATTGATTTAGTGGGTGCACCGGAAAGAGAGTTTCAAATTAATGTAGATAATTATAGAATGCAAAGCTCGGGCATCACTTTTGATGATATTAGCGCTGCTATTCAAAGAGAAAACCTTGACTTATCAGGTGGTCTATTAGAAGTAGGTACGATGAACCGTAACCTTCAATTAAAAGGTCAATTAAAAAATGCAAATGATATTGCTAATATTATTGTGCGTAATTCAAATGGTGCGCCTATTTATTTAAGAGATGTGGCCTCTATTAAAGATACGGTGAAGAAAAATGAAAGCTTTGCACGTTTAAATGGTAAGAATGTACTTACTCTAAATATTGTCAAGCGTAATGGCGAGAACTTAATTGCCACTACCGATGCGGTAAAGAAAATTGTAGAAGAAACCATAGCCAATGATTTACCGAAAGATGTAAAATTGGTTATTTCAGGTGATCAAAGTATTAGAACTAAAAGTTCATTTACAGACTTAGTAAACTCCATTGTTATTGGATTTATATTAGTATTAGTGGTACTTATGTTTTTTATGGGGGTGACCAATGCCTTCTTTGTGGCCTTATCAGTACCCTTGAGTATGTTTGTGGCCTTTGTATTGTTACCTGCTGGTGACGTATTAGTGGGCTCGCATATTACTTTAAACTTCATGGTTTTATTTGCCCTCTTATTTGGACTGGGTATTATTGTTGATGATGCTATTGTAGTTATTGAAAATACGCACCGAATTTTTGTTCAAGGCAAAGGAAAATTAACAGCTACTACTTCCGCTAAAATGGCGGCTGGTGAAGTTTTTATTCCTGTGTTAGCAGGTACGATTACTACATTAGCACCTTTCTTCCCTTTATTATTCTGGCCTGGCATTATTGGTAAGTTTATGATTTACCTACCCGCAATGTTAATATTTACTTTAGCTGCATCACTAGTAGTGGCCTTTATCATGAACCCTGTATTTGCAGTAGATTTCATGAACCATGAAGAAGTAAAATCAGATGAGCCTAAATCGGCCATGTTTAAGAAAAAAGGTTTCTGGATACCTATTGCAATAGGTATTGTATTAGACTTGATGGGCTTTACTTTCTTAGGTAATTTATTGATCTTCTTTATGATTTTGGTAGTGGCTAATAAATATTTTATTACCGATTTAATTGAGAAATTTCAGACCCGTACGCTTCCTAAATTAATGGAGTCTTATGAAAGAATCTTACGTCGTGCTTTAAATGGCTGGAGACCGGTGAATTTATTAATAGGCACTTTTGTATTATTAATATTCTCTTTTATATTTTTTGGTATTAATATTAGTACTGGAAGAGTAGGTATTGAATTTTTTCCAAAGGGAGATCCCAACCAAGTATATGTGTATTTAAAGTTACCAGTAGGTACTAAAATAAATTATACCGATTCTATTACTAAAGTAGTAGAACAAAAAGTAGCCAAAGCTTTGGAAATGGATAATAATAAAAAGAACCCACTAGTAGAGAGTATTATTAGTAATGTGGCGGTGGGTGCAGGTGATCCTATGCGTGGTGACAGAAGTGCAAGGTCTGAATTAGGGCGTGTACAAATAAACTTTGTGGAATATGAAAAGCGCGATGGTAAATCGACAGAGCCTTATTTAGATGCTATACGTGCAGAGATGAAAGGTATTCCTGGTGCTGAATTTACGGTTACACAAGAATCAAATGGTCCTCCCACAGATCCTCCAGTGAATATAGAAATTCAAGGAGAAGATTTTGATAAATTAGTGAAAACGGCGGTAGGTTTAAAAAATTATTTAGACGCTGCACAAATTCCAGGTATTGATGGATTAAAGATGGATGTGGATTTAGTGAACCCGGAATTAACCTTAACCATTGATAGAGACCGTGCCTTAATTGAAGGGGTGAGCAGTGCGCAAGTAGGTATGCAAATTCGTACAGCTTTATTTGGTAAAGAAATTTCTAAAATTAAAGATGGTAAAGATGAGTATAAGATTCAATTAAGAAATGAGGAATTACAAAGAAATAATTTAGTAGATCTTTTGAACATGCGTTTATCTTTTAGAGATATGGCAGCAGGCGGTATGGTAAAAAATATTCCTATCAGCTCGCTTGTGAAAGTAGAGCCTACGAATACCTTTGGTAGTATTAATAGAAAAAATCAAAAAAGATTAATTCAATTAAGATCGAATGTTCAAACAGACCAAGGTTTCAACCCCACTGCAGTGAATGCAGTGATTGCACAATACATTGGTAATTTCAAAGGTATTTCTGAAGGCGTCACTGTTAAACAAACAGGTGAGAACGAACAACAATTAGAAACAGTAGCCTTTTTAGGAAAGGCCTTGGTCATTGCTTTAATGTTAATTCTGTTTACACTGGTATTACAGTTCAACTCTATTTCTAAATCGGTGATTATCTTAACAGAAATTTTATTTAGTATTATAGGTGTGCTTTTAGGCTTCGCTATATTTGGAATGAAGGTTTCAGGGGTAATGACAGGTTTAGGTATTGTAGGGCTTGCAGGTATTGTGGTGAAAAATGGAATACTTGTGATTGAATTTGCCGATGAGTTAAGATCAAGAGGTTATAAAACAAGAGAGGCCGTTATTCAAGCAGGAAAAACAAGAATTATTCCAGTATTATTAACAGCCCTTGCAGCTATCCTAGGTTTCTTACCTATTGCCATTGGCTTTAATATCAACTTCGTGACTTTATTTAGCGAGTTAAACCCGCATATTTTCTTTGGGGGGGATAACGTTGCTTTCTGGAAGCCATTAAGTTGGACCATTATTTATGGATTGGCCTTTGCCTTCTTTATGACTTTATTTATTGTACCTGCTATGTATATTATTGCAGAGCGTTTACGCCGCCCAATGCGCCGTCATTTTGGTGGCAAGTGGATTAGCATATTAGGTATTCCTCCATTAACCTTTATTTTTATTCCTTTAATGTTTATTACTACATTTATACATAGAAGAAATCAAAAAAGAAGAATGGCCAACAATAATGCGAATGGAGATAAAATAATAAATGGTTCTTGGTATTAACAGAATGAATAATTACTTAAAGTATTAAATAATTATTTAAATATAAATATTGAATATAAAAAACCAGCTTTTGAAAAAGAGCTGGTTTTTTTATGCTACTATTCTGCTACTAAATGAGTGCCTTCTTCAATACTCGTTATATACACAGCTAGTTCTTTATGCATTAATTGGGCATAGCTAGCAGTAAGCGTTTTTGTAATTTCTTCCACTGCCGATTTTTTGATAATATTAATAGTGCAGCCACCAAAGCCACCGCCCATCATTCTTGCACCTAATACATTTTCATTATTTGATACTGCCTCTACTAAAAAATCTAATTCAGGACAACTCACTTCATATAAATTAGATAAACCTGTATGGGTCTCAAACATTTTTTTTCCAAAGGCCTGCATATCGCCCTTCGCTAAATCCTGCACGGCTAATTGCACACGCTGCATTTCTTCCACTACATACTTACATCTTTGATAAACCTTCAATCCCTTAATATCATTGAAAGCCAAACAGGCTTCTACTTGTTCTAGGCTTATATCTCTAAAAGTTTTTACAGTAGGATATTTTTCTTGAATTATTGCAAGTCCCCTCTCGCATTCAAAGCGGCGGGTATTATATTCAGAAGAAGCTAGTGCATGTTTTATTTGCGTATCGAATAAAATAATACTATAGTCATCTAATACAAGAGGATAATAAGTAAAATCTAAACTATCGCAGTCTAATAAAATGGCTTTATTTTTTTCTCCGTGTAAACTAGCAAACATATCCATTAAGCCACAATGTACGCCAGCGAATGTATGTTCTGCACTTTGTGCCATCAGGGCCATTTGCATTTTTGTAAGTGATAAACTATACAATTCATTGAGGGCAAATAAGACTGCGCACTCAATGGCAGCCGAACTTGAAAGACCGGCACCTAATGGAATATTACCTTGAATACAAATATCAAAGCCTGCAGCTAGGTCTTCTCTTTTGGAGACTAAATTAATTTCAATGCTAGCATTATTATTTTCAGTATTCAAAACCTGATCCACTACCCCAATTATATAATTAACCCATACTGTAGCATGAGGCGCTAAATTATGCATGGGTAAGATGATGGTTTCTCCTAAATCAACTGCCACCATATGCATGGCTCCATCTGTTCTTTTTCCTATGGCTAGTTCAATAAACTTATCAATGGCTGCGGGTAGTACAAAGCCATGGTTGTAATCAATATGTTCTCCAATTAAATTTATTCTTCCGGGAGACTTTACAACTAAAGCAGGCGCATCATTAAAATGATTCAAAAAATGACTGCGAATAGCTAACATAAAATAAAAGGTTTTATGTTATGTAGATAATTATTAAAATGTAAGTTGGTTAGATAACCTCTTTAATTCGATCTCAGCAATTTTTGCATTGAAACGTAAACTCACTAATCTAAAGCCAGCCGTTTCAAAACTTTGTTGAGCTTGTTTTACATCTACCATGGTGGCTTGGCCTAATTGATATTTTTGCATCACTAAATCCAATAAGGACTGTGACATTTCAAAATTTTGAATTTCAATGGGCGTTTGCTTTAAACTATTTTTATAACTCTGATAGGTTTTAAATAATTCAGTAGTTAAATTTTGCTCTGTATTTTGCAATTGAATTTTTGCGGTATTGGTATTGATGGCAGCGTTTTTAATAGCACGTTTATTAGCGCCACCACTATAAATAGGAATGCTTAAGTTGACCCCTAAAAATGGACCATAACTTTCATTCAATAATATGAAACCAGCTGCCGATTGATTACTATTGTAATTATAGCCTGTACTCGCTCTTAGGGTTGGATACGTTAAAGATTTAGTTTCTTTTTCTAAAAACTGATTGATATTAATTAATTGTTGTGCTGATTGTAATAAAGGATGATTTTTCATTTTCTGCTCCACTACTGATAGCATTATTTTATCGTCTATTTCAATACTGTCATTAATTTGTACAGGCGTGGTGGCAGGCATTACAATTGTATTCAACAAGTCGGCTTTGACTTGGTCAATTATTAATAATTGGTTTTGTTTGGCTTGTAATAAAGCGTTTAAATCTATATTAGATTGTAAAAGATCGGTTTGATTGGCAACACCTATTTCTTCTCTTGTTTTTACAATTTCTAATCGTTGTTGACTGGCTTCAATTGATTTTTCTATAGTCTTTAAAAATGCTTGTTGACGAACCACATTATAATACTGCTGCATTACTATTGAAATAGTATTCAATAGTTGCGATTCAAGTAAAAACTTATTTTGTGTTTGCAAGCTTTCGAGTCGGCTTTTGGTTGCCTGTACTCTATAGCCATTAAACAGTATCATATTAGCATTCAAGCCAGTATTTAATGTACTACCATCAACACCATTACGAGATGTATTTCTATTCGCATCTGGAAATGTTTGATTAATGGTGGTTAATGTATTGTTGTTGGAACTGTTATTAGTAATGGTGGGTAAGCCTCCTGCCACACCATAATTATTATTATTTTTAGCAATGGCTAAATTATTTTCCACCAATTGAATATCGTAACTATTTTTTAAAGCAGTTTGAATGGCTTCGTTTAAGCTTAAAACTTTTTGTGCATCAGCATTTACGGTAGCTACTACCACGAAACAAAGAAGAAGAAATAAAGAAGTTAATTTTTGCATACTTTAAAATTAAGATAGCGAGCTAGAAACCAGGTAAAAATTACATCAGTGGTTGAATAATAGAATCTTTTGACCCTTACTAGCCTACCAATGTGCCTATAGCTGCTCCTTGCACTACTTTTAATAAATTACCAGGTTGGTTCATGTCAAATACAATAATAGGTAATTTATTTTCCATGCATAAAGTGAATGCAGTAGTGTCCATTACTTTTAAGTTTTTTGATATACATTCTTGGAAGCTAATTTTTTCAAACTTAACAGCCGCTGGATTTTTCTCAGGGTCACTGTCATAGATACCATCCACACGAGTTCCTTTTAAAATAACATCGGCCTTCATTTCAATGGCACGCAGTGAACCTGCTGTATCGGTAGTGAAATAAGGATTACCTGTACCTGCACCAAATATAACCACACGTCCTTTTTCTAAATGACGAAGTGCTTTACGACGAATATAAGGTTCTGCAACTTGCTCCATAACAATGGCCGATTGCAAACGTGTATACACTCCAATTTTTTCAAGCATGGCTTGAATGGCCATTGCATTAATAACAGTGGCAAGCATACCCATATAATCTCCATGTGCGCGCTCGATACCACTATCTGCTTCATTCATTCCTCTGTATATATTACCCCCTCCAATAACTATGGCTACTTGAACACCTAGTTCTACTACTTGCTTAATTTCATTAGCATACTGCTCAATAATTTTAGGATCAAAAGGGTCTCCCGTTTTTTGATTCCCAATTAATGCCTCTCCTGATAATTTCAATAATACACGCTTGTATTTTGGCAACATAATAATACAGATTTATACTTGCAAGATACAAATTTTGGATAAGGATTAGGTTAGTTAATGGAGCCTTTATTAATAATTATTTAATTTTTTAATTTAAAAAGGTTTTTTAGCTTTATGAAAACAATAAAATATGACTAATACGGAAATAGATTACCAAATATTTGGTGAAGAAATGCAATATGTGAGTATTGAACTAGACCCTCAAGAGTCGGTTGTTGCTGAACCAGGCGCCTTTATGATGATGGACGATGGAATCCAAATGGAAACATTATTTGGGGATGGTTCTCAAGAAAATACAGGATTTTTTGGTAAACTATTAAAAGCTGGTTCGCGCTTACTAGTTGGAGAAAGTTTATTTATGACAGCGTTTACCAATCAACAAAATAATAAGCGAAAAGTAAGTTTTGCTTCTCCTTATCCAGGAAAAATTATTCCTTTAGATTTATCCACTTTTAATGGTAAAATTATTTGTCAGAAAGACGCTTTTCTTTGTGCGGCAAAGGGCGTAAGTATTGGAATAGAATTTCAGCGTAAACTAGGAGTTGGTTTATTTGGGGGTGAAGGTTTTATCATGGAAAAATTGGAGGGAGATGGTCTTACTTTTTTACATGCATGTGGTCATGTTTTTGAAAAGGAATTAACTGCTGGTGAAATAATAAAAATTGATACAGGCTGTATTGTAGGTTTTACTTCCACTGTAAATTATGATATTCAATTTGTAGGAGGTATAAAAAATACCATTTTTGGTGGCGAAGGGGTAGTCTTTGCAACACTTACAGGTCCTGGTAAAGTATGGATTCAAACCTTACCCGTTAGTAGATTAGCAGGACGAATTTTAGCCTATGCTACCACTATGCGTAAAGAAGAAGGTAGTGTCTTAGGAGCAGTAGGTAATTTATTAGATGGAGATGGTAGAAGATAAAATATTGGTATAATAAAAAAGTCCCGAATTTCTTCGGGACTTTTTTTATGCTTTATATTTTCTTGATCTTATCCTAATGCCACACGTTTGAATTCAGTCACTACTAATGCGCCGTCAACCGACTTTACATACTCACCTACGGTTTTACCGCCATCTTTTACAAAGGCTTGCGCTAATAAGGTTTGCTCTTTAAAGAAAGCGTTAATCTTACCTTCTGCAATCTTAGCAATCATTTCTTCTGGTTTGCCGGCCATTTTAGGATCTTCTTTCATGGTATCAATAATGATAGCACGCTCACGAGCAACTGTTTCAGCAGGAACTGATTCAGGATCTACTGCCACTGGGTTCATCGCTGCAATTTGCATCGCTAAGTCTTTACCAACTTCAGCAGCTTCTGAGCTCAAGCCCACTAATACACCCATTCTGTAAGAACCGTGTATATAAGATGCTACATAAGCAGCGTCTACTCTTTCAAATTTAGCCACACCAATTTTTTCTCCGATAGAAGCTAATTTATCGTTAATCATGTCAGACACTTTAGTGCCGTTCACGCTTACTTCATTTAATTCAGCTGCAGATTTTACATTGTTTGCTACTGCAGCATCAGCAATCACTTGTGCAAAGGCTACGAATTCAGCATTCTTAGAAACGAAATCTGTTTCACAAGAAATACAAACTACAAAACCTGTTTTATGATCTGCAGAAGTTTGTGCAATAATTACACCTTCTTTTGCTTCACGATCGCTACGCTTAGCGGCCACTTTTTGACCTTGCTTACGCAACCAATCAATAGCTGCTTCAAAATCGTTATTGGTTTCTGTTAATGCTTTTCTGCAATCCATCATACCAGCACCTGTTGCTTGACGTAATTTATTAATGTCAGTAGCTGTAATTGTACTCATAAAATATATTTTAAAATAAGATTGTTAAAAAATTGGATACGGTTTTGTATCAAAAAAACCAATTGGGTCATTAGTATCCCAAGGACACCAATAACCCAATTGGTTAATATTTATTTACCTGCTGGGCGACGTGTACTTTGAATACGACGCTTAGGTGCACCTGGAGCTGTTGGAGCAGCACCCGCACCACGCTTACCTCTTCCACCTTCAGCGTTCGCCTCGGCTTCCATACGTTTTGCTTTTGCTTCGTTTTCATTGTTGCCATCTTCAGTTTCGCCTTCGTCATCTTTAGAAGCTTGACGCTCTGCTAAACCTTCTGCGATGGCAGCAGTAATATAGTTAGTAATGATTGCGATAGATTTTGTTGCATCATCATTTGCAGGAATAGAAAAATCTACTTTGTTAGGATCACAGTTAGTATCTACCATACCAAATGTTTGAATACCTAAACGCTTCGCTTCTGCAAGTGCAATATGCTCGTGTCCGATATCTACTAAGAATAAAGCAGCTGGTAAACGACCCAATTGAGCGATACCACCTAATACTTTTTCCATTTTATCTTTATCACGACCTAATGTTAAACGCTCTTTTTTAGTTAAGCTTTCAGCACTACCGTCTGCTAACATTTTTTCAATGCTTTGCATTTTCTTTACGCTCTTACGAACAGTATTGAAATTAGTTAACATACCACCTAACCAACGCTCTGTAGCGTAAGGCATGTTTACTTTTTTAGCACACTCACTTACAATTTCTTTCGCTTGCTTTTTAGTAGCAACGAACATGATCTTCTTACCACTTTTAGCAATTTGCTTTAAAGCAGCAGCCGTTTCTTGTAAATGATCAACTGTTTTATTTAAGTCGATAATATGTATTCCTTTTTTCTCTGCGAAAATATAAGGTAACATCTTAGGGTTCCACTTCTTCTTAAGGTGACCAAAGTGTACGCCGGCCTCCAGTAATTGCTGTTGTAATGAAGTGTTATTTTCCATTTGTATAATTTGTTATAATGAATTAATGTTAAGGTTGTTGGATTAACGTTTGCTGAACTGGAAGCTTCTACGTGCTTTCTTATGTCCGAATTTCTTACGCTCAACGCTACGAGAGTCACGCGTTAATTGTCCGGCTGCTTTTAAAGCAGGACGTAATTCAGGATTTAGTTCTATTAATACGCGCGCAATACCTAATTTGGCTGCTTCGGCTTGGCCTTTTAAACCACCACCTTGTGCGTTAATTACGATGTCATATTTACCAAGTACATCCGCTAATTTCAAAGGAGCTTCTACTTGATTTTGTAAATACACTAAAGGAAAATAGTGTTTGTAATCTTTGTCATTCACGGTAATTTTTCCACTACCCTTACTAACAAAGACGCGTGTTACTGCTTCCTTACGACGACCAACTGCATTTGTTTGCTTTTCCATTTATTTATATTTGGAATTAATTAAAATTTAAATTCTTTAGGTTGTTGTGCAGTGTGAGGGTGTTTGTCACCAGCATATACAAACAATTTTTTAACCATCTTACGTCCTAAACGATTTTTAGGTAACATGCCTTTAACCGCTCTTTCCATAATTACTTCTGGACGACGCTTGATTAAATCTTCTGCAGCTTCTTCTTTCTTACCACCTGGGTAACCAGAATAGTTTAAGTATTGTTTATCGTGGAATTTA
>JAJTDP010000027.1 GCA_021300455.1 Sediminibacterium sp.
AAAGGTTTATTAGTAAGCGAAAAAGCGCCACTAAAAGCCTAATTACCGATTCAATGAATATTGGCATCGATATGATGGGAGGTGATTACGCCCCACTAGAAGCCGTGAAAGGTGTCCAACAATATTTAGCAAATTCGGATAATAACATATTTTGTATAGGTGAAGAAACCCAACTGAAAGAACAATTTCAGCAACTCGGGATTTCTTCACCTTTTTTACATATTGTACCTGCCACTGAAGTGATAGGCTACCACGAACATCCTACAAAAGCTTTAAAAGAAAAACCGAACTCCTCTATTGCCATTGGATTTAAACTATTGGTTACCGGCGAGATGGATGCTTTCTTAAGTGCAGGAAATACAGGCGCCATGTTAGTAGGTGCCATGTTTAGCATCAAGCCCATCAAAGGGGTATTAAGACCTACCATCGCCACCCTACTTCCTAAACTAAATGGTAAAACAGGTTTACTAGTAGATGTTGGATTAAATACAGATTGTAAACCAGAACAATTAAATCAGTTTGGTATTTTAGGCAACTTATATGCCAAGCATATTTTAAATATCGATACCCCTACTGTGGGTTTATTAAATGTAGGTGAAGAAGAAGGCAAAGGAAATATTTTAGCACAAGCCACTTACCCATTACTAAAAGAAAATACTGCGATAAATTTTATTGGTAATATTGAAGGCAGGGATGTATTCAATGATAAAGCTGACGTCATTGTTTGTGATGGATTTACCGGTAATATTATTTTAAAAACTGCAGAAGCCATGTATGATGCAGCGGCTCATCAAAATTTAGAAAACGATGCTTTCTTTAGCAGATTTCATTTTGAAAATTATGGAGGCACACCAGTTTTAGGCGTGAATAAACCCGTAATTATTGGACATGGCATTAGCAATGCAAAAGCATTTTACAATATGATTTTACTTGCAGAAAAAATGATCCAAACACGCTTTTGTGAAATTATCACCCGTAATTTCGAGAATATATAGTTCAAATCTGTTAATAGCTTCCTTTTCGTTTACAACTTCTGAATTTCTTTATTATTCCTTTATTAATAATTAGTTTATTTTTACTTAATCAATAAAGTGATGAACCTATGTGGTTAAATAATATTTTAGAAACTATTGGCAATACGCCCTTAATTCGTTTAAATAAAATAACGAGTGAAATACCCGCTACCGTCCTTGCTAAAGTTGATTATTTTAACCCTGGCAATTCTATTAAAGATAGAATGGCATTGAAAATGGTAGAAGTAGCGGAAGCGGAAGGAAAACTAAAACCGGGCGGTACCATTATTGAATGTACTAGTGGTAATACTGGAATGGGACTGGCATTAGTAGCCATTGTGAAAGGATATAAATGCATATTCACCACCACCGACAAACAAAGTAAAGAAAAGATGGATATCTTAAGAGCAGTAGGTGCGGAAGTCATTGTATGTCCTACCAATGTAGCTCCCGAGGATCCAAGAAGTTATTATTCTGTTGCTAGAAAAATAGCAGCCGAAACGCCGAATTCTTTTTTCTTTAACCAATATGATAATTTAGCGAATCGTCAGGCCCATTATGAAAGTACAGGGCCAGAAATTTGGGCACAAACAGAAGGAAAAATTACCCATTTAGTTTGCACTGCAGGTACAGGGGGTACGATCACTGGAACAGCTAAATATTTAAAAGAAAAGAATCCGAATATTCAAATATGGGCAATTGACCCCATTGGTTCACTACTTACTCACTATTTTAAAACAGGTATCGAAGATCATAATTATGTTCAACCTTATATTGCAGAGGGCTTTGGCGAAGATTTTATTCCAGCCAACTATGATATGTCTGTTATTGATCATTTTGAACAAGTAGCCGATAAAGAAGGCGCTTTAATGACCCGTCGATTAGCAAAAGAAGAAGGATTATTCTGCGGCTACAGTGCAGGCGCTTGCATTTTAGGATTACTACAATTAAAAGATAAATTAAAGCCAACAGATCTTGTGGTATGTATTTTACATGACCATGGTAGTAGGTATGTAGGCAAGGTCTATAATGACGAATGGATGAAGTCTAAGAATTTTCTATAAAGGATTGATTTTCAATTAAAAATCTGTGTATTCTTCCCTAATCTGTTTGGGCCATAAATTGTATATTTGCCATTCAATAATTAAACTATGAGCAAGTACAGAGCAGGGGTTTTATTTGGCAAGGAATTAGAGACATTATACAATGATGCAAAAGCCAATCAATTTGCAATACCAGCAGTAAATACAACTGGAACCGATACAATCAATGCAGCAATTGAAACAGCCGCAAAAGTGAACTCTCCTATTATTATTCAGTTTTCTAATGGAGGCGCCCAATTCATCGCAGGTAAAGGAATGCCAAACGATAATTTACAAGCCAATATTCAAGGAGCTATTGCAGGTGCCTTACATGTGCACCAAGTAGCCAAGTTTTACAATGTTCCCGTTATTTTACATACCGACCACGCTTCTAAAAAATGGTTGCCCTGGATTAGTGCTTTAATTGATGCAGGTGAGCAGTATAAAAAAGAAAAAGGACAACCTTTATTCAGTTCACATATGTTGGATTTATCTGAAGAAAGTTTAGAAGAGAACATACAAACTTCAGTTGAATTTTATAAAAGAATGGCACCTCTTGGAATGAGTATTGAAATTGAATTAGGTGTAACAGGTGGTGAAGAAGATGGCGTTGATAATAGCAATGTAGATAATGATAAATTATATACACAACCAGCTCATGTCGAATATGCATATACTGAATTAAGTAAAGTGGGTAATTTATTTACTGTAGCTGCTGCTTTTGGAAATGTACATGGCGTATACAAGCCAGGTAATGTAGAATTAAGACCAGATATTTTAAATAATAGCCAAGTGCATATTCAGAAAAAATTAAACACTGCTGAAAAGCCAGTGTATTTTGTTTTTCATGGCGGATCGGGTTCACCACAAAATCAAATTAGAGAAGCCATAGGATACGGTGCTATTAAAATGAATTTAGATACCGATTTACAATGGGCTTTCTGGGAAGGCGTTTTAGAATACTACAAGAAGAATGAGGCTTTCTTACAAGCTCAGTTAGGCAACCCTGAGGGAGCCGACAAGCCTAATAAGAAATATTATGACCCAAGAGTTTGGTTAAGAAAAGGGGAAGAATCTTTTGTTAAAAGATTAGAAGTGGCTTTTGATGATTTAAACTGCATTAATAGAAACGCTTAAACAAAATTTTAACACAGCTGTCTATTTATTAAAATGGATGGCTGTTTATTTTTATATAACTTCATAAAGGACTAAAACGATTGCTTAACTATGAAAAATAGAGAGGAAGATATTGAAGTAAACTTAACAGGTGAAGAAACAGCTGCCTCTGAAGCTAGTAAATCAAGATGGTTTAAAAGAATTAGAAAGGGCATTACTACTTCTACTGCAGATAAAAAAGAAACACCGGAAGGTCTTTGGACAAAGTGTCCTTCTTGTAATCATATTTGTACTAGTTCTGAATTAAAAGAAAGCTTATTCATTTGTTCTAAGTGTAATTTTCATCATCGTATTGGAAGTGATGAGTATTTTGATATTTTATTTGACGAAACGCAGTGCACAGAACTTTTTGATAATATTAAAAGTAAGGATGCCTTAAACTTTACCGATTTAAAAAATTATCAAAAAAGACTAGATGAAATTCACGCTAAAACCGATTTAAAGGATTCTATGCGTGTAGCAGTGGGTAAAATTAATGGTGAAGAAATGGTGGTAGCTTGTATGGACTTTGAATTTATTGGAGGTTCATTAGGCAGTGTGATGGGAGAAAAATTTAGTAGAGCAGTGGATTATTGCATAGAACATAAACTACCCTATTTAGTTATTAGTAAAAGTGGTGGTGCGCGTATGATGGAAAGTGCTTTTAGCTTAATGCAATTGGCCAAGACCAGTGGCAAGCTTTCTCAACTAAGTGATGCCAAACTTCCTTTCATTTCAATGCTCACCGATCCCACTTTTGGTGGTATATCTGCAAGCTTTGGTATGTTAGGTGATATTAATATAGCTGAACCTGGCGCCTTAATTGGTTTTGCAGGTCCTCGTGTTATTAAAGAAACCATAAAAAAAGATTTACCTGCAGGATTTCAACGTAGTGAATTTTTATTAGAACATGGCTTTTTAGACTTTATCGTTGATAGAAAAGACTTAAAAAATAAATTATCCGAAGTGGCTTACTTATTTAAGCACTAAGCTTATTAGAATCCATTTAGGAAGTCAATATTTAATCCTATTTTTGTATCCCGGCGCTGTATCAGTTCCGGGATTTTTTATGGCCAAATCGAAACCCATACAAGCTAAAGAGTTAAACAATAGGCAAGCCTATTTTAACTACCACATAGAGGATAAATATGAGGCAGGCATTGTATTGCTAGGAACAGAGGTAAAATCAATTAGAGAAGGTAAGGTAAGTTTCAATGACTCCTTCTGTATGTTTGATAAAGGGGAACTATGGGTGCGTGGTTTATTTATTAATGCCTATACCCATGGCAATGTCAATAATCATATTGAAGTGCATGACCGTAAATTATTATTACAAAAAAGAGAGCTTGAAAAATTAGAGACCAAGGTGAAAGAAAAAGGATACTCTATTATCCCCTTACGTATATTTTTTAACGATAAACATTATGCCAAAGTAGAAATTGGTGTAGGCAAGGGTAAAAAAGAATTCGATAAGCGTGAGACGATTAAATCGCGCGATGTCGACAAAGAAATTAAACGCCTCTTAAAGCGTTGATGATATAAACTTATTTAAATATTAAGAATTGAAAAAATGCTATATCGAACGAACTTTGTGAGCGTAGCGATCAGAGAGGGAGATATAGGTGTTTTTTCATTTAATATTTAAATAAACAATTATTCAATATTTTTTTCAAGGTCCGTTCAGCGTTATTGATACTTTTTCTTCGGCGCTTCCTCGCCCTTTAATTGTTCGGCGATGGCAGAGGGATGTGGTTTATGGGTGGTGGCATAGGCAATAGCTAGTAGTGCAGCGAATCCTCCAAAAGACCAAGCTATTTCGATAGGAATTAACCAATAGCCCCAGAATTTATTCACCACCGCTTTTTGAGGGTTGCTTAATTCATAGATCACTTCCAACTTCTTTCCTATTTTAGAAGCATATTCAGCGCTATCTAATTCAAGCTTATATTCTTTACCATATTCAGAATATACGGCCATTATCTTAGTCCTGGGCCCCATACTTTCTTTAATAATAATACCAGGAGCTGTTTCACTATCAAAATAATCTGGTACCCTACTAAATGGCAGGTATAACAAAAAACAAGTGAGAAATAATAGTATGGCAGATTTGATCATTAAAAATAGGTTCTAAATTAAAAGAGCCCCTAGTATTGCTACCAAGGACTCTTAAAGCGAATTCATAATATATTTTAGTTACTCAAACTTCTAAAGTCAACAGGCACTAATTTACTTACACCTGGTTCTTGCATGGTCACACCATATATAACATCCACAGCGCTCATTGTTTGCTTATTGTGCGTTACAATGATGAATTGTGAGTTATCGCTAAACTTCTGAATCATTTGTGTGAACTTACCTACGTTGGCATCATCTAATGGAGCGTCCACCTCATCTAAAATACAGAATGGTGCTGGCTTGATTAAGTAAATGGCAAATAACATAGCAGTAGCCGTTAAGGTTCTCTCTCCTCCACTTAATTGACTAATAGAAGATGGCTTTTTACCTTTAGGACGCGCTACAATTTCAACTGCAGTTTCTGATAAGTTTTCTGGATCGACTAATATTAAGTCACAAGAATCTTCTTCTGTAAACAAGGCTTTAAATACCTTTTGAAAGTTCTCTCTTGCTTGGTTGTATGTTTCTAAGAAGGCCTTATTTGCTGTAGCTTCTACTTCTTGAATAGTAAGCATTAAGCTTTCTTTAGCCGTGACTAAGTCGTTCTTTTGTTCTAAGATGAAATCGTAACGCTTTTTCATTTCTGTATAAGCTTCAATAGCGGTTGGATTCACTTCACCCATATTCTCTAAACGCTTCTTCATTCTATCTGCGCTAGCTTGTAATTCTTCTAATGAAATTTCAGTAGCTCTACCTTCGTCTAAGATTTCTTCTAATTCAACCTTAAACTCTACATTTAATCTTTCTTTCATACCAGACAACTGTAATTTTAAATTATTCAGTTGGTCTTTAATTTCATTGATTAATTGATCAATTAATTCTTTAGACTTAATCTGTAATCTTAAGGCACTCTCTTTTTCTTGTAAGTCTTTTCTTAAGTTATAATAGGCTTGATCAGCTTCGTTTAATATCGACTCTTCTTCCTCCTTAGTCTTTAATAATTTAACCAAGTCTTCTTCTAATTGCGCTAACTCGGCACGGCTATCCACTATAGCAGCACTTGCTTCTGTTAATTGTACACTATTGGTTTGAATTTGTACATGTAAATCATTCAATTGATTTTGCTTAAACACCACTTCTTGTTGTAATGCCTCAATTTTGCTATACTGCTTGGATAATTGTAAGTTCATTTCATTGAACTCGCCAGAAGCTAAATGATAAGCTTGCTCAGCTGCTTGATAAGCCAGTTCCACATCATTTAAATTAGACTGTGTTGCTTGTAAAGATAGATTCAAGGCCTCTAAAGCAATTCTTGTATCGGCAATAGCAGTATGTTCTTCCGTTATTTTATCTTCAAACTCTTTTAACTTGATAATAGCAGCAGATTGCGCTAATTGTAAATTCTCTACTCTATTCTTATTGGCAAATACTTCATTAATTAAAGTATTCACGGCCTGTTCTGTAGAACGTATTTCGTTTTCTTTTAAAAGCTCATTAAATTGTAATACTGAATTATGTTGAGTTTGAATAGTAGCTTTTAAATCATTGACTACTTTTTCTTGGGCTTTTATATCTTCCAATAATTTTTCTAAATTCTTGGCACGTCCAATTTTCTTTCCTTCAAATAAGCCTACGCTACCTCCTGTTAAAGTATACTTACCTCTTACGTACTTACCGGTTTTTTCTAAAATGATTCCAGCATAATCGCCTGACAAAGCCTGTTCATTTTCAGCAATAAAAACATTACCTAATAAATGATTTGCCAAAGCACTATACTTGCTATCTATTTCAATAACGGATAAAGCTGCAATAGTATTAGCTGGTGCTGCATTGGCTGAAGCGCCATTTAATTGATCTAATAAGAAGAAGTTAGCCTTACCTTTTTTATTGTCATCCAATAATTGTACGGCCTGCATACCCTCTTTTAAATCATTGACTACATAATAGTTTAAATAAGGCTCAAGTAAATTCTCCACCGCTGCACGGTAGGCTTCTTGCACATATAAGATATCTGATAAAATAGGCGCTTGATGATTCCAGCCTGTATTTTTGTGCAAGAACTTAACACTCTCAGGATAACCTTCCATAGAATCTACCAAGCTCTTTAATAAATCGTATTCGTTCTTTTTTGCATCTAATTTTCTAGTTTGTTCTGCTAGTTCTGATCGTAGAATTTCTAATTGCTCCTGTGTTTCAAAAATACTTGCCCTTGCATTATCATGCTCAATCTGTAAAGCAGTTAAATGTGCTTTATTCTTTTCTAAATCAGCTTCTTTAGTAGCTAATTGAGCAGTAATTTCTGTTATTTGTCCTACTCTATGATTTTGCTCTTCTTTTAATTGTTGATGAGATCTTTGTACGTTTTGAATAGAGGTATCTGAAACCGCTACTTTTTTCTCCGCATCAAATTGATTTCTTTGAATTTGCTGATATGACTGGCGTAAATTATCTAAGATAGATCTTTGACTATCGAAGGAATCTCTTTTTTCAGTTAAAGCTGTTTGAGATTGGTCTACTCTTGATTTAAAGTCTTGGTATATTTTTTCTTCCTCAACTACTTGTAGTTTAGTATACTCGATAGAATCGCCAATGGTTTTTAATTGTCCTTCTGCTTTTAATAAAAACTCTTGCAATGAAGCTTCTTTATCGTTTAGATAATCTAAGCGTTGAGCAGCTAAATTTTTATCGTTCTCTTTAGTTCTTAATGTAGATAAGCTATCGTTGTATTGATGCTGCATTGCCTGCAGGCCCTTTTCTTTTTCAATAAAAACCACACGCTCCTGTTCTAAAGCGGCTTCTTCTAATGCAATAGCGGCTTCTAATTGAAATTTCTTATCGGTCTCTGCTTCTTGTTGTTCATTTAGCTCTTTATAGCTAATATTAAAACCCTCTAATGATGCCTTGGCTAGTTCAATGGCAGTGTCTTTGTAATCTTTTTTGATTTCAAAATACTTTTCTGCTTTTTTGGCTTGATTCTCTAAAGTTTTTAATTGATTATTAATTTCAAATAATAAATCTTCGATACGGGCTAAATCTTGTTCAGTGGCATCTAATTTATTTTTTGCTTCTTTCTTTCTTGTTTTATAGATAGTAATACCCGCCGCTTGCTCTAACATTCTACGACGACTATTGTCTTTATCTTTAATGATATCATCTACCATACCTAATTCGATAATGGCATAACTATCGGTACTCACTCCTGTATCTAAGAATAAATTATGGATGTCTTTCAAACGACAAGCCACATCATTTAAACGGTATTCACTCTCCCCGTTTTTATAAAAACGACGCGTTACAGTAATGGTGCTAAACTCGGTAGGTAATGAGTTTTTAGTATTCTCAAAAGTAAGGCTCACTTCGGCCATACTACTTGCCGAACGTGTTTTACTTCCGTTGAAAACTAAAGAATCTAAATTTTCACTTCTGAGAGCTGAAATTTTCTGTTCTCCAATTACCCATCTTATGCTATCAATGATATTACTTTTACCACAACCATTTGGCCCGATAATGCCCGTAATTCCCTCATCAAAACTTACAATTGTTTTGTCAGCAAAGCTCTTGAACCCTTTGATTTCTAATGACTTTAGTCTCACTTTTTATCTTCTATTTTATGTCTGCGAACATAAGAAAAAGAGCCAAGAAATCAAGGCCTAAATGCTGTTTTGTGTACAATTAGTGGAGAAAAATTAAACCTGCGGAATGAGCCTACCTCCAATAGTAGCTAGTGTTCTTGAAGGGAACTTATTTACGACCATAAAGTCGTGTGTTGCCATAACGATAGCTGTTCCGTCGTCTTTGGCTATTTTGAATAATAATTGCATGATTTCATCGCTGGTTTCAGGGTCTAAACTTCCTGTTGGCTCATCTGCTAGTATTAATTTAGGGGAGTTTAATAAGGCCCTGGCAATATCCACTCTTTGCTGCTCGCCTCCACTCATTTCATAGGTCATTTTAAAGCCTTTATTTTGAAGCCCTACTTTAGCTAGTACATCTTCTATTTTTCTTTCTACCAACCTTTCATCTTCCCAACCTGTAGCTTTTAATACAAAACGTAAATTCTCGTGTACATTTCTATCGGTTAATAATTGAAAATCTTGAAAAACAACGCCTAAATTCCTTCTTAAAAAAGGAAGTTTCTTCCAATCCATATCTTTTAAATCATAGCCTACCACCAAACCTTTTCCTTCGGTGATGCTCACTTCTCCATATAATGATTTCAATAAACTACTTTTTCCCGTACCGGTTTTACCTACTAAATACACAAACTCTCCTTTTTGAACCTTAAAATTCACATCTTGCAAAATGAGATTCCCACTTTGATAAATATTTACATTTTCTAATTGTACTACTATTTCGCTCATATCTTAGTTTGTTAGTATAAATTAATAGCTAAAAATTTCTGTTCCAAAACTACCCTTTAAAATTAACTCTTTTTGGTTGGATGCTTCCACCCTACCAATAATTTGCGCTTCAATATGAAAAGTTTTTGCCAACGCAATTAAATCCAACGCCGATTTCTCATCGGTAAAAATTTCTAAACGATGACCCATATTAAATACCTGATACATTTCTTTAGCGTTTGCTCCAGAATTTTCTTGAATCAAATTAAATATAGGAGGCACTTCTAAAAAATTATCTTTCACAATACGCATAGGTCCAGGTAAATACTTCATACATTTAGTTTGTCCACCTCCACTACAATGTATCATTCCTTTCACTGCTCCAAAATGCTTATCTAGTATGGCTTTCACCAGTGGGGCATAAGTACGCGTGGGGCTTAATAATAATTTGCCAATACTTATTTCACCAAAACCAGGTATGGTAATAGTATCTGTCATTTTATTTTTACCAATATAAACCACCTTTTCATCTAAACTTGGCTCAAAAGTTTCAGGGTATTTTTTTGCATAGCTATGTTCTAAAACATCATGCCTTGCACTAGTAAGTCCATTGCTACCTAGTCCACTATTATAGTCAGTTTCATAACTAGCTTGGCCATAACTTGAAAATCCAACAATTACTTGTCCTGGCGCAATCTCGTCATTGGTAATAAGTTTTGCCCTGGGCCATCTTGCCGTCATGGTTCCATTAACTGCAATCGTTCTTACAACATCTCCCACATCGGCAGTTTCTCCACCTAAAAATTCAATTTGAATGCCGAATTTTTTTAGTGTATTAAAAAACTCCTGTGTTCCATTAATTACCTCGCTTAATACTTCTCCCGTAATCACTAATTTATTGCGATCAATGGTAGAAGAGAATAATATTTGATCATAAATACCTACACATAATAAATCGTCTAAGTTCATGGCAATAGCGTCTTGTGCAATACCTCTCCAAACACTTGCATCTCCCGTTTCTTTCCAATAGAGGTAGGCCAAAATACTTTTAGTTCCTGCCCCATCAGCGTGCATAATATTAATATAGTCAGATGCACCCCCTAAATAATCAGCATATAGCTTACAAAAAGCATTGGGATATAAGCCTTGGTCAAGGTCTTTAATAGCCGCATGGACTTCTTCTTTTTGAGCGGAGACACCGCGTTGGGCATACAATGACATGAATCTAAATTGGTTTGTGGCACAAAGGTACAATTGTTTTACATTTGTGCCATATTTAGACAACGAAGATGACTGTTCACCACGATTTAAAACTATTACCTGCTTTCAAAAATGCCGTTATTACTACGGGGGCCTTCGATGGAGTGCATATAGGCCATCAAGAGATTATTAGTCGAATGAAGCAAATTGCCCTTGATATAAAGGGAGAAACAGTCATTATTACCTTTCATCCCCATCCAAGAAAAGTGATTTCTTCTATCCCTGGAGAAATTAAACAACTGACCAGCTTAGAAGAAAGAATTGAATTATTAAAGCAAAGTGGCATTGACCATTTAGTGGTAGTTAATTTTGATTACGCGTTCTCTAATTTAAGTGCTGATGAATATATTAAAGCCTTTTTATTTGACCATTTTCGCCCGCATACAATTTTAGTAGGTTATGATCATAGGTTTGGAAAAGGCCGCAATGGAAATTTTGAACTGCTACAAAAGTTTGGTACCGAACTTGGCTTTGAAGTAGAACAAATTCATGAAAAAATTATAAGTGACATTATTGTAAGCTCTACCCATATTAGAAACTATATACTAGAACATCAAATTGAAAAAGCCAATGCCCTACTAGGCTATCCCTATTTGTTTGATGGTTTTGTAGTCAGAGGTAATCAAATTGGACGTACCATCGGATTTCCTACTGCGAATTTGCATATTAATAATGAAGAAAAGATTATTCCTTCCAATGGTGTATACGCCGTTAAAGTAAAAGGTAAATGTTTAGGTAATACTATTTATAATGGTATGATGAATATTGGCATACGACCTACTGTGGATGGACAGAAGAAAGTCATTGAAGTACATATTTTAGATTTTGATCAAGACATTTATGAGCAAAATTTAACGGTTATGGTGTATGAATATATAAGAGGCGAAGTAAAGTTTGATGGACTAGAAGCCTTGAAAGCACAACTAGCCAAAGACAAAATAACTGCAGCGGCTATTTTAAAGAATTACTAATAGCCTTAGGCAGGCTGCTTTTCAGGAACATCCATAATTTTAACAACCAATTCTTTTAATAAATCGGCATCGGTATTATCTGCATCATTAATACCCACTACTCTTAAATTATACTCGTGTATTAACAAAAGAATATGTTCCACTTTTGAATATGAATACTGCCTCAATGCAGCTAAATAAATTTTCACTGCAAAAAAGGAAATACCTACTTCGCTCATAATTCTTTTTTCATCACTCGTATTTAAGCCATAGATAGCATAAATTTTAGAAAAGAAAGCATATAAAGTAGGTAGTATTAATTGTATGGGCGCTGCTTTATTATTGGATTCGAAAAATTGAATCATTCGAATGGCTTTGGCAAAGTTTTTTTGCCCCACAGCCTCTTGAAATTCAAAGGCATTGTATTCTTTACTAATGCCAATGTACTTTTCAATATCATCTTCGGTCATTTTCTTGCGATCTCCCAAATTCACAATAAGCTTTTCTAATTCATTTTGGATTCTGCTTAAATCATTACCAATATGGTCTACTAAAATTTGTACCGCCTTGGGTGCAATTTGATACCCTCTATCTGCCACCCACACATTCACCCATTCAGGCAGCTTACTATCATACATTTTTTTAGTAGCAATAAATGTAGTTTTGGATTTTAATAGTTTACCAAAGGTTTTACGACCATCTATATTTTTGTCCTTATACGCCACAATTAAAATGGTAGAGGACAAAGGATTTTCTACATAAGATTCCAGCTTCTCAATTTGACCCATTAATTGGGCCTCTTTAATAATGACGACCTGGCGTTCTGCAAATACAGGATAGCGCTTACATGCATTCATAATCTCCGACCATTCTGCATCCTTTCCATAAAAAATAGTAAGATTAAAAGCCTGTTCTGTTTCGGGAAGAAGTTGCTTTTCAGCATAGTCTACCACCTTGTCAATATAGTATGCTTCCTCACCTTCTAGCCAATAAATGGCATCAAAAACGTTCTTTTTCCAGTTAGCTATAATTTTGGAAGTAGGCATATTCAAATATAAAGATAAGTCATACTTGAATCTTAAATATTTTAAAATAAATGCTTAAAAATCAACGCCAAATCAATCCCCTATTCACTAAGGTTATAAATATTAGTAATGTATTCCATTTTTTGTATCTTTGTAGCCTTAAACTAAAAAAAATTTATGAGTAACGAATCTTCTAGCATGAGCAGTAAAATAACCATTGGGGTTTTGGTATTAGTCATTATTGGCTCTTGGATATATTTCAATAGTTCAAAAGTGGATATTATTACTACCTATGATAATAAAATAGCTGTGATTGACAGTGCTAAAGCAAAAATTCAAGCTGAATTTATAGAAGTATCTGCCAAAGCAGACTCTTTAACCAACCAAAATACTAGCCTTCAAGGTGATTTATTAGACAAGTCTAATCAAATTCAAAAATTGAAATCTAACATTAGTAATATTTTACGTAAGCAAAATGCTAGTAATGTAGAATTAGCTGAAGCTAAAACATTAATTGCCGATTTAAATGGCAAGGTAACTAACCTATTTGCAGATCTTACAAAAGCACAAGCTGAAAACAAAGATTTAACTGCGAAAAACGAAGTTTTAACAACTACGAATACCACCTTAAATACGAATTTATCGGCTACTCAAAAAGAGAAAGAAAGATTACAAGATATTGGTTCTACTTTACACGCCTCTACTTTTAGCATTGAAGCTTTAAAAATTAGAGAAGATGGAACAGAGAAAAAAACAAGTAATACTAAAAGAGCGAATACCATTCGCTTATCTTTCCAAATTGATAAAAATAAAATCACTCCCACAGGTGCACAAGAGTTATTTGTTTGTATTACTGGCCCAGATGGCAAAGCTTTCAACGAAACGGGTAAAATTAATACAAGAGAAGATGGTGCCAAAGGCTATTCTAACAAAGTATCAGTTAAGTATGAACAAAATAAGGAATTGCCTGTAAGCTACGACATCAAAAATGTAAGCTTTACTGAAGGAGAATATTTAGTAGAAATTTATCATAACGGTTTCAAAATCGGAGAAGGTAAAACTAAATTAAAGAAGGGACTATTCTAGTACTAGATTGTATTTGATTTGATTTGATTAGATTAGATTAGAAAAAATGAACTCCAATTAGAGTAGAAAGAAAAATTCTATGATACTATTTACAGAAAAGGCCTCCCTTAAAAAGGAGGCCTTTTTTAATATCATTATTTAATAAAATAGATACTTTACTAAATCTAGCTCACTAATTCATTGGTACTGCTAAAATCCTGCATCATACCACCAATAGGTATTTCATTGTAGGATAAAGCATAAAACCATAATTGAATGGCAGCTGGAGAAATAGATTCTACAAAGAAATTTGCTTTGCTTAACAAAGGAATTAATTTGCTACTAATTTCATGCATTTCTTCAGTACCCTCTTCGGCTACTGTGTATGCATTTAATAATCTTTTCAACTGTGCTAATTCATTGTCCAATAAATGATCGAAGGCGTGCAATTGTATAAATTCCGAAACGGCTTCATACAACATTACTTTGTTTGTTGCTTTCATACATTTTGTTTTTTATAGGTTTGGATTACATTGTAAAGTTCACTCCGTTTTGTTTCCTAATTGTTAACAATGCTCATCTTTACTCGCTTGTGGAAAACTCGACAAAAAATGTTTGTATACTTATTAATATTGACTAAGTATTAATTAATCTATTGGAAATGAATAGATTAAATGAAAAAAGGCATTATAAATTAAGCTAAGACAATTGCCGATAATGCAGGTAAGTTCAACAAAACCTGGCTCCATTCTCCCTTTTCATCTTGAGGATGCAAAATAATACTTGTATTGGTTAGGTCTCCAGCACCTCCATATTTTTTAGCATCAGAGTTGAAAATTTCCTTCCAACCTTTTTTTCCTGCTACATGGATCGGGAATTGATGTCTTGGTACTGGGGTCATATTCATTATAACCAACACATCATTTTCAGGTTTTAAGCCTTTTCTTTTAAAGGCAATGACAGCCTCTTCTCTTTTATTAATCTCTACCCATTCAAACCCCTTAGGGTCGAATTGTAATTCATACAAGGCAGGATTGTTTTTGTATATTTCATTTAAGGCTTGCACCGTTTTGCGCATGCCTGCATGTGATTCTATTTTTAATAAGTCCCATTGCAATTCTGTGGTATAATTCCATTCCTTGGTAGCCGCAAACTCATTTCCCATAAATAATAGTTTAGCACCAGGGTGCATAAACATATAGGTAAACATCAATCTTAAATTCGCAAACTTCTGCCAGTCATCCCCTGGCATTTTATAAATCATGGGGCTTTTGCCATGCACTACTTCATCGTGGCTTAACGGCAACATAAAACTCTCATCATAAAAATACATCATGGAAAAAGAAAACTTATCCTGCTGCATTGACCTAAATAATGGATCCAATTTAAAATAATCTAAAGTATCATGCATCCAACCCATCATCCATTTCATACCAAAGCCCAACCCATCCATAAAAGTGGGCTTGCTTATGCCCGGCCAGTCAGAAGCCTCTTCAGCAATGGTTTGTATATAAGGAAAGTCTCGGTATAGGGTTTCATTTAAATCTTTAATAAAAGCAATGGCTTCTATATTGCCATTACCTCCAAACTCATTCGGTTCCCATTCCCCCGCCTCCCTGCTATAATCTAATCTTAACATAGAACTCACAGCGTCTACCCTTAAGCCGTCGATATGAAATTGATCACACCAAAAACGGGCACTGCTTATTAAAAAAGATTTTACTTCCCCTCTTTTATAATTGAATATATAAGAGTTCCAATCGGGGTGATAGCCTTTTCGCATATCGGCATACTCATAGGTATTGGTACCGTCGAACATAAACAAGCCATGAGCATCATAAGGAAAATGAGAAGGTACCCAGTCTAGAATAACACCAATTTCTGCAGCATGAAAAGCTTCTACTAAGGCAGCAAATTAAAACCCATTTCCTTTACATAAGGAACTAATAAGTCAATAAGTTGGATATAGGAATTATAAGAACTCTCATCGTTTTTATTAGGGCGCATCCAACTAGCCAAATGCACTTCATAGACAGAATAAGGTTGGTCGGTTCTGTTTTTAATTTTTCTTTGTTCTATCCACTTGGCATCCTTCCAAGCATAATTCGTTTGCCAGGTAATAGAAGCGGTTAAGGGCCTTAGCTCCCAATAATTAGAAAAGGGGTCACCTTTGTCTAGCTTCAATCCTTTATAGCCATGAATATGGTATTTATATACTTCTCCTTGATTTATACCAGGAACAAAGCCTTCCCAAATACCAGAACTATCTTGTCTTACTTTTAATAAATGGGTTTCATTATTCCAATCATTAAAATTTCCTTTTACATAAACCGCTGTTGCATTAGGTGCCCATACAGCAAAGTAAGTTCCCTTGATACCCGATACTTCTAATTGTTTATTTCCAAATAAGGTATACAATGAATAATGTGTGCCATTTTGAAAATTATGTACGTCTTCATCTGTAAACAAAGAATAGTTCCAAACAATTTGCTTGGTATCTACAAAATGAAGATCCTCGTATTTTGGCATAATTATTTCGTTAATTCAATCACTTGCATACTCATGGCAGCTATTGAAAATTCATTTCCTGTTTTTTCACCCGTCACAATATCTTTTCCACCTTTAAACCCATCGGTTCTTTCAGCATATTTTTCAAAATTAAGTTTTCTTTCCTTGGTATCGGTATTCATCACACACATAATAGTTTGCCCCTTGGTATATCTAAAATAAACATACAATCCATCTTCTGGTAAGTACTGCATCATCTCACCTGACTTTAAAGCGGAGGATGATTTTCTATAAGTACCCAATAGTTGCACGTAATGTAAAAAATCTAATTCTTGGTCTGTCATACCCACTTCTGTAAAAGCATTCTTTTTATCGCCTGCCCATCCGCCAGGAAAATCAAGTCTTACCCAACCATCTGGATTAGAGATGCCCTTCATTAAAATTTCTGAACCATAATACATTTGAGGAATACCTCTAGATGTCATTAACCAGGCATAGGCCATTTTAGTTTTGGGTATACTTTCACCTAAGGAAGAATGTATACGCGTCATATCGTGATTGTCTAAGAATATCACATTATTACTAGGCACTTTGTACAAATAATCATTGCTTAAAGTATTGTATATTTTAATAACCCCTCCACCCCAATCATTTTTTTCATTCAGTGCAGGCAAAATACCGGAAAACAATAAATGAAAATCGGAAGTAGCATGTAAATTACTTTTATAGGGGATATTTAAATTATTTCGAACATAATAAGCCTGAGAAGAAACCCCGTCTACCCAACACTCTCCAAAGGCGAATATATTTGGATACTCATCAATAAGGGCTTGGTTTAATCTATTCATTACCTCTACATTACAATACTTATAGGTATCTATTCTAAAAGCGTCAATACCATAGGTTTCAACCGACCAAATAGCATTTTGAGTTAAGTATTTTTCGACAAAGGGATTCTCTTGATTAACATCGGGCATTTCAGTAGTAAACCAACCATTAATCATTTTCTCTGCGTCCACTTTTGAGTGATGAGGATCAAAAACTGATTGTTCTCTATAATGTGTTTGTGTATAGGTAGGCCACTGATGTACCCAATTTTTATCAGGCGCATCTTGCACTAAGAAATGAAAACGACCAAAATGATTATACACGATATCTTGAATTAATTTCATGCCTCTTTTATGAAGGCTATCGCTCAATGTTAAATAAGCTTGGTCTCCTCCTAAACGTTTTTCTATTGCATAATTATTTGTTGCTGCATAACCATGTTCTGTTCTATCTGGCATATTATTTTCAACCACTGGTGTCATCCATAAGGTAGAGACTCCTAGCTTTTCAAAATAATCCAAATGATTTGTCACCCCTTTTAAATCTCCCCCATGTCTTAAAAAAATGGAGTCTCTATTTAAAGACTGGTCTTTTAATCCAGCAATACGGTCATTAGAAAGATCGGCATTACTAAAACGATCAGGCATTAAGAAATAAATAAGATCGGATGGATTAATACCTTGTGCAAACAAAGTTCCTCTTCCCTTTCTTCTTGGAAGCAATGACCAAGGGGTATTTGTTTTCTCTCCCTTATTGGTAAAAATAAAGTTTACGATTCCTGGTTTTGCAGTAGCAGTAATTTCAATATCCACTGCTATATAATGACCATTTTCAAAATGATGCACTCCCAACACTTTCAAGCCCGAATAATTTGCACTTACTGTAGCCTTAGAAAAATTAGCATCTGTATTTCTAAATAAAATTTGAATTTTATTGAATTGCATTTGCGTAAACCAATTAGTAGGATAAGCTTCTGTAGTTTGACCATTTGCAGTGGAAAGCATTACAAAATTTAATACCAAAATGGTAAATAAAACTGGACGGTGTAAAAAACGAGTTTTCATATTTAATTTCACTTTTTAAATTTCAGTTTTTTAATTTCTCTTTATTTTTTCTACGCTTTAACTTTCTACTCTTTAACTTTCTCCTCTTTAATAATAATGGCACAGACAATACTTGCTAGTACTAATAAGAAACCTCCTATTTGAACCGCCATTAACCTATCATTAGGTAAATAAGTAGACATGATCTTTCCGAAAAAGATGGAGGCTAATATTTCAGGCAAGACAATGAAGAAATTGAATATGCCCATATAGATACCCATTTTTTGTACGGGGATAAAACTAGATAACATTGAATAAGGCATAGATAAAATAGAAGCCCAAGCAATACCCACCAGCCCCATACTCACATACAATAAATTAGGTTGTTGCACATAATACACTGAGATTAATCCTAAGCCTCCTATTAACAAACAAGCAGTATGCGTTAACTTTTTACCAAGCTTACCTACTAAAAAGGGCAAACTAAATGAAAAACCAAAAGTCACTAAATTTAAAATAGCAGAGGTAGTATTGGCATGCTCTAAACCCATGGTATAGGTATCACTACTTATGAGCGGATCTCCATGAAATAATTGACTAGCCACGCCTGTACTATAATAAAACCACATTAAAAATAGTCCTGGCCAAGTAATAAAATTAACCAAGGCTAATCTTTTCATTTGTACGGGCATATGTATTAAAGAATCAATGATTTCTTTTATAAAACCCGTTTTATTTTCTACAGCATTTGACGCTGTTTCTGATGGCGGATATTCCTTACTCTTAAAAACAGTATATAATACCGATACTAAAAATACAATACCTCCAATATAGAATGATAATAAAATGTTTTGAGGAATTGAACCATTTGTTTTTTCTCTAGATACATCAAACCAATTCACCAACACCATTGGTAAATAGCCTGCAATAAATGAAGCTAACCCTATAAACATGGACTGCATAGCGAATCCACGAGAGCGCTGCTTTTCATCTAAATTATCTGCAACAAAGGCTCTAAAGGGTTCCATGGTCACATTAATACTAGAATCTAATACCCATAATACGCCAGCTGCTATCCATATAGATCCTGCATTGGGCATGACAAATAATAATGCAGAACTTAAAATAGCCCCTACTAAAAAGAAAGGTCTTCTTCTACCTAATTTTGGATGCCAGGTTCGGTCGCTGAAATAGCCTACAATGGGTTGCACTAATAAACCTGTCATAGGAGCTGCCAACCATAAACCAGGAATTTGTTCAGGCGTTGCGCCTAAAAATTCATAAATGGCACTCATATTGCCCATTTGCAAACTCCAACCAAATTGAATACCAAAAAATCCAAAACACATATTCCATATTTGCCAAAAACTAAGTTGGACTTTATTTCCAGTATAGGCTGTATTCATGTAGCTTAAATTATCTATTTAGAATTTTAGTATTAACCATTTTATTAAGTAATACCGTTTTTATTATTTGTAAGACCCATTATATTATATAACCATTAGGTATCACCGCTCCTTTTTTTACCACCACAATACCATCTTTAATAGTGTACAATGGATGGTCTACTTTTTCTAAATGCACTCCTCCTTTAATAGTTACATCATTACCAATAGAGCAGTTTTTATCAATAATAGCATTATCAATAATACATCTTTCTCCAATTCCTAAAATGGGTGTTCCTTTTTTATTCTTCTGCTCAATTTGATCAATATTTTCATAATAATCACAACCCATAATATAGGTATTCTTAATAACGGTGTCTTTTCCTATTCTTGCACGAATACCCACTACCGAACTAGTTACTTCTTTCGCATGAATAATACAACCCTCCGCTAAAATGGCTTTATTAATAATAGTTCCGCTTACTTTAGCGGGTGGTAACATCCTAGCCCTTGTGTATACTTTTTGTGCACTATCAAATAAATTAAACAAAGGAACATCTTGAGTTAAAGCAATATTGGCTTCAAAAAAAGAATAAATATTTCCAATATCGGTCCAATAACCATCGTACTGATAACTTAATACTTTATAGTTTGCAATAGAGTCAGGAATAATTTCTTTTCCAAAATCGGTAGCATTAGGATGTACTTCATTTAAAAATTGATATAATATTTCTTTATTAAAAACATAAATACCCATGGATGCTAAATAATTGCGACCCTGCGCTTTCATTTCATTACCTGTATCACTTACCCAATCATTTAAAATTTCTTTTTTAGGTTTTTCTACAAAAGAAGTAATTACATTTTCTTGATTCGATTTTAATATGCCAAACTCTGGCTCTTCTCTTTCCCCCACTGGAATAGTAGCAATAGTTAAGGCCGCGCCTGATTTTTTATGGGCATCAATCATCTTGCTAAAATCCATTTGATATAATTGGTCTCCACTTAAAATAAGCACATACTCAAATTCCATTTTAGCTAAATGCCTTAAAGACTGTCTCACTGCATCGGCAGTTCCTTGAAACCATCCCGGATTATCGGGTGTTTGTTCAGCAGCTAGTATATCTACAAAACCAGAACTAAAAGCACTAAAATGATAAGTGTTTTTAATATGCTGATTCAAGGAAGCAGAATTAAACTGCGTTAATACAAATATTCTATTCAAATTACTATTGATACAATTGCTAATTGGAATATCTACCAATCGGTATTTGCCTCCAATGGGTACTGCGGGCTTGGATCTACTTGCTGTTAGCGGGTATAATCTTGAACCGGCTCCTCCTCCTAATATAATAGAAACTGTTTCTTTTGCGTACATTGGCATAACTAAAATTTAATAGTTTATTATTAATTTATGCAATTGATTGATATACTTTTTTATAAGCAGCAATAACCGACTCCCAACTATGATCTATTTGCATAGCTGTTTGTATCATTGCCTTCATCTGCTTTTTATTTTTATATACTTCAATAGCTCTTTCAATAGAATATACAATATCTGTTTCACTGGCATGTAAAAATTTAATGCCAAAACCACCTGCATCGCCCATATCCACTACTGTATCATGCAGCCCTCCTGTATCTCTTACCATGGGAATAGTGCCGTAACGAAGCGCATATAATTGATTCAATCCGCAAGGCTCTACTCTTGAGGGCATTAACAAAAAATCGGCTGCCGCATAGGCCTCATGTCCTATCTTTTCATCATAGCCAATAAATGTATTATACTGCCCTGGATACAATTGCACTAAATAATTTAAAGCCGATTCAGTAGAAGTATCTCCTGCACCTATAATAAAAAAATTAGCGCCAAGCTTCGTTTTATCTAATGCATGTTGAATGGCGCCTGGTAAAACATCAGCCGCTTTTTCTGCTACAAGCCTTCCAATAAATACAATAAGTGGCTTAGTATTATCTAAATTATACTTTGAACAAATTGCATTTTTATTTTTTTGCTTTCCTACCTCCACTGTGCTGCTATCATAATGAAAGGGTATCATTTTATCATTGGATGGATCCCAAATTTCATTATCAATTCCATTTAATATACCTACACATTTACTTTGTTCATTTTTAAACAACTTACTGTGGTCACTTTGTCGGCGCACTTAACTCCCACCGCTAATGAGTTTATACAATTATTCCATTCTAGTAAACCTTTTTTACTTATATCCCATCTGGGAATTAAAATACTTTTATCCCAACCCATGGCACCTTGGTATTGAGCATTGTGAATACTTAAAACAGATTTTACATTTTTTAATTTTTGATAATCATAACAATGTTTCATCATAAAAGGAATGAGTCCTGCTTGATGATCATGACAATGCACCACTGCAGGAAGTTCTTCCCAATGACTTAACCAATTCACAACCGCTACTTGAAAACCCATAAATCGGTCGATGTCATCTGTATAGCCATAAATTTTCGGACGATCTAAAAGGCCATTGATATCTACTAAATATAAATCATAGCCTAGCTTACCTGTACTTTCTTTAATAATCGTATAATCAAAAAACCAATTACCTAAATTAGTATTCCCTTTATACTGTACATCCCAATTATTTTCACTTAAAAAAGGGGTACGATACATGGGCATCACCACCATTGCATTATCACCCAATTTATTTTGGTACTTAGGCAGCGCGCCAACGACATCCCCTAATCCTCCAGCCTTCGCCATTGGGTAGCATTCCGCACTTACATGTACTATTACCATGAGCCGTTTTAATTTGATTCAATTTACTTCATTGTCCTTAAAACTCCTTGTTTTTCAGTACTTAATTCTATTTATTTGTAGATAGATTTTCAACCTTTTTACACATTGAATTATAATTTTAAGTATTTTACGTAATCGATTAACCTAATTACGATTAAACTAACGAATCTTATGAGCCAAACCAAACAACCCACCAATTCAGGTGCATTATCTACCCTTGTAGTGGTGTTCTTTTTCTGGGGCTTTATTGCTTCAAGCAATAGTGTCTTTATTCCTTTTTGTAAGCATAAATTTAACCTTGACCAATTTCAAAGTCAATTAGTGGATTTTGCTTTCTACCTAGCCTATTATATAGGTGCCTTAGGCCTATTTGCGTATGGAGCATTTGGCGGTAAGGATTTAGTAGGTAAATGGGGTTATAAAAAAAGTATTGTCTATGGCTTACTATTTTCTGCCATTGGTGCAGCAGCTATGATTATTGCAGTAAATGCAAACACCTTTACAGGTATGTTAGTAGGTTTATTTATAGTGGCTTTAGGATTTTCTTTACAACAAACCGCAGCTCAACCTTTTGCCATTGCCTTAGGCGACCCTTCTACTGGCGCAAGCCGTGTGAACCTAGCGGGTGGTATTAATTCTTTTGGAACCTCTATTGGGCCCATTGTAGTAGCCTTCGCCTTATTTGGAAGCGCAGCCGCTATTACCGATGATCAAATTGCAGCACTAAGCTTAAGCAAAGTGGTGATATTGTATACAGCAGTGGGAGTATTATTTTTAGCCGCCGCCGCCATGTTTCATTTTTCAAAGAAAGTACCTCCAGGTATATCTGAAGAAAAAATTGAACCAGCCAATAAAGCTTTATACTTATTATTAATTATGACAGGCATTTTAATAGTCATGTTTGTGCCTATTTTTAGTAGCTATAAAATTGATCCTACAACCTTAACCGATGCTGGCAGACACGATTTAGAAACCACGCGTTTGAAATGGTTATTTGGCGCTTTAGCCACTGTGGTAGTGGGTTTATTGTATGCCAATTTCAAAGCAAAGCAAAATGAAAATGGTTGGGGTGCAATGAAATATCCTCAATTAGTCTTAGGTATGCTTGCCCTATTTGTATATGTGGGTGCTGAAGTTTCCATTGGTTCTAACTTAGGGGAATTATTAAAGCAAGCCGATTTTGGAAGTATCCCTTCTTCAAAAATTGCACCTTATATTTCAATGTATTGGGGTAGCATGATGATTGGTCGTTGGACAGGAGCAATTTCTGCTTTTGAATTCAAAAGTCAAACAAATAAAATATTAACAGTCATTGTTCCTTTAGTTGCCTTTGGAATTGTAATTGGTGTAAATAGCATTGCACAATATGACATGACTCCACTTTACATGTATATCGTTTGTATATTCATTCAAATTGGTGCTTTCTTTATTAGTCAAGATAAGCCTGCTAAAACATTATTGGTATTTAGTTTAATCGGAGTAGTCTCTATGTTAATTGGTGTATTCACTAAAGGAGATATTGCCATTTATGCTTTCTTAACAGGAGGTATTGCTTGTTCTATTATGTGGCCATCAATCTTTGCATTATCTATTTCTGGCATTGGAAAGTATACAACACAAGGAGCTGCCTTTTTAATCATGATGATTTTAGGGGGTGGTATTATTCCTCCAATCCAAGGAAAATTATCTGACTTCTTACAATCTTCTCATTTAGATACACCAGGTTATGGTATTCATAATTCTTTCTGGGTACCTGTTTTCTGTTTTGCTTATATTTTAGTATTTGCCATTTCAGTAAAAGGTATTTTAAAGAAGCAAGGAATTAATTATGAAGAAACAGAGGCTGTAGCAGGACATTAATAATTATTTAAATTAAAATAAAGTATGGATTCTTTTGTAGCGGGCGTTGATATTGGAGGCACTGGTACCAAGTTTGGTATAGTAGATAATTTGGGAAATGTTTTATCATCTGATACCATGTCAACTAGAGGACATGCAGATATTCATGCATATATTGATGAGTTGTATGATAAATTGATGGTCCTTATTGATAAAGTGGGTGGCGTAGGCCGTATTAAAGGTATTGGTGTAGGGGCACCTAATGGAAATGTATATACAGGTACCATTGAATATGCACCTAACCTTCCATGGAAAGGAATCATTCCTTTGGCAAAGCTTATTCAAGATAAATTTAAGTTACCTGTAAAATTAACCAACGATGCCAATGCAGCTGTAGTACGAGAAATGACTTATGGTGCTGCAAAAGACATGAAAGATTTTATTTTAATTGCACTAGGCACAGGGGTGGGAAGTGGTATTGTGGCTAATGGTGAATTAATTTATGGACACGATGGAATGGCTGGTGAATTAGGGCATACTATTATTATACCCGATGGACGTATACATCCTGGCACAGGCAAAAAAGGGTCACTAGAAAGTTATGCTTCTGCAACAGGGGTGGCAACATCAGCTGTAGAAATTTTAAATACTACAGACAGACCTAGTACACTCAGAAACATTCCTACTGATAAAATTGATTCTAAAGCTGTGTTTGAAGCGGCTATTGCAGGCGATGAAGTCGCCAAAGAAGTTTTTGAATACACGGGTAGAATATTAGGTATTTCTTTAGCCAACTTTGTAATGTTCTCTAGCCCTGAAGCCATTATATTATTTGGAGGCTTAACGAAGGCAGGTGATTTAATTTTAAAACCTACCCGTGAACATATGGAAGCGAACTTAATTGAAGTATTCCAAAATAAAATTAAAATATTAGTGAGTCATTTAAAAGAATCTGACGCTGCGATACTGGGTGCAAGCGCCTTAATGTGGGAGTAAACTTTCTTCTTTCCATTTATTTCTACCCCAGCC
>JAJTDP010000063.1 GCA_021300455.1 Sediminibacterium sp.
GGCCATTCTATTGCAAAGCTTAAGTGCAAGACTAGGTATTGTGCGCAGATTAGATTTAGCACAAGCTAATAGAGAAACCTATCCGCCTTTTATAAATTTCATTTTATATCTATTCTACCCTATTTCTAATTTACCCCCTTGATGGAGGCTTAAAGACCTATAGACTTAGTAATGTAAATTTAATGATAAAAGCTTTTGCCTAACTCAGTTTGATAGTCTATTTTAGCAAAAAACTACGAAATGCGTATTGGTTACTATATTTTGCTTTGTTGTTTGATTTTAGCTTGCGCTGAAAAAAAACCTGATTTCACAGGCAATACGCCCCTTACTATAAACGACTTTAATAAAGTATTTAAAGCGGCTAGTTTACCCCTTTCTATTTCTGATTCTAATTTGAAGCGATATACCGATACCTTAGTCATTGGCCGAAAAGCACTGGCTCAATTTGTTCCTGATTCAGTGGTTGAAAATATTATAGCTTTAAAAGATAAAAAAGCTTCCCTACATCCTATTATAAGAATTGAAAAAGAAGAAGAATATTATTTGTTGTTAAATGTAAGCCATCCTAAAAAACAAGAAATAGCAGTAGTAGTTTTTAGTAAGAAAAATAATTTTCTAGACTATAAAATCATTACAGAATTCAATGAAGGGAATACCAATTCAAAAATGTATGGCAAGAACTTAAATATTAACAGAGAGCCTTCATTTTTAGTAGAAGAAAATAAATTGGCAGAGGACAATTCCCTTACTTACGAAAAGAAAGGATGGGCCTATACCGATAAAAGTTTTAGATTAATTTATTTCGATAGCAATAAAAAGCCTGAAACTAAAAAAGTACTCAACCCACTTGACAGTATGCCCATGAATTATACTTTTAGTGGTGACTATGCTAGAGATGCTAAAAATTTCATTTCAATTAGAGACTATTCTACCCCTGGTAAATATCAATTCTTTTTACATTTTGAAAAGAAAGACGGTACCTGTGTAGGAGAATTAAAAGGCCTACTTAACTTTACAAAAAATAAAGCCACTTTCACAGAAAAAGGCGATCCTTGTATTATTCATTTTACCATACAAGGCAATGTCATTAATATTAAAGAGGACGGTAATTGCGGCAATCATCGCAATATGACCTGCTATTTTAATGATAGTTACGATAAAAAAAGAAAACCAAAGAAAAAGAAATAATCCACAATCAAGGCTCAGAAACAGTTCTTATCCACAGTTTAATGTGTAAAAATTACATTTTCTTTAAATACCATTATATTGCAGTCAAATAACCAAAACCGTTTGTATGAGTTTTAGAAATTATCAAGTGCCTTATGCGATCAATGATCAATTCAAAAAAAAGGCAGCTTATTTTTCTATGGAGTTTGCCATTCATCAACCCTTAAAAATATATAGTGGTGGCCTAGGTTTTTTAGCAGGCTCCCATTTAAGAAGTGCTTTTGAGTTAAACCAAAATTTAATTGGTGTAGGTATATTATGGAAGTATGGTTATTACGACCAAGCCAGAAATCAAGACCAAACCTTGCAGGTTACTTTCATGGAAAAAATATATTCTTTCCTAGAAGATACAGGCATTAAATACCAAGTACTTATTCATGACCATCCAGTATGGGTGAAGGCTTTTTATTTAGCCCCTAATACTTTTTGCAGTGCCCCCCTATTTTTATTAAGTACCGATTTACCTGAGAACGATTATGTTTCTCAAACCATCACGCACCGTTTATATGACGCCAATGTTGCTACCAAGGTGGCTCAGTTTATTTTATTAGGCGTGGCAGGTGCTAAATTAATTGATGAAATAAATTTCAACCCAGAAGTATATCATTTAAATGAAGCACATGGTTTTTCTGCAGCCTTTTATTTATTAAATAAACATAAGTCCTTAGCAGAAGTTAAAAAACGCTTAGTATTCACCACCCATACTCCTGAAGAAGCAGGTAATGAAAAACATGATATTTATTTATGTCATAAGATGGGTTATTTCTGTGGATTAAGTATGGATGAAGTAAGAAAATTAACAGGTATTGAAGACGACCAGTTCAATCACTCCTTAGCAGCCCTTCGTTTTGCAAGAAAGGCCAATGGTGTTTCTGAATTACATGGACATGTGAGTAGAGAATTATGGAGTAAATATGAAGGCATCTGCCCTATCACACATATTACCAATGCACAAAACTGGCGTTATTGGGCGGATAAACAATTATACCGTTTCGCAGAAAATCAAGATGAAGCCGGATTTGATGATCGTAAAATGTATTTGAAAAAACGTGCTTTTGAAATAGTAGCCGATCAAACAGGAAAAGTATTTGACCCTAATGTATTAACCATTGTTTGGGCAAGACGTTTTGCTGGCTACAAAAGAGCCGATTTCTTATCATGGGATTTAGATCGCTTCGAGAAATTACTTGCCAATGCAAAATATCCAGTACAAATCATTTTCGCTGGTAAACCTTATCCAGTGGATCACCCTGCTATTTCTCAATTCAATAATTTAGTACACTTAAGTAAAAACTATCATAATGTAGCTGTATTAATTGGTTATGAATTAGCATTAAGCAAGAGAATGAAACAGGCTTCAGATGTTTGGTTAAATAATCCTCGTGTGCCTAGAGAGGCTTCAGGAACAAGTGGCATGACCGCAGCTATGAATGGTGCGATTAACTTTTCTACCGACGATGGATGGATTCCAGAATTCATTAATCATGGCAATAATGGGTTTGTGATTCCTAAGGCCGACTATGCCAATATGAGCACTCAACAACAAGATGATTACGATTTAGATGAATTATATAAAATTCTAGAAGAACAAATTATTCCGATGTATTATGACAACAAGGATACTTGGCGTGAGATTACACAAAATGGAATGAGGGATGTTCGTTTTCAATTTGACAGCAATAGAATGGCCGAAGAATATTATGAGAAAATGTATAAGGTCGATTAAATCATTTTCAACAATTAGTGCCTATTTTTGTTATTAGTATATGAATAAAATTGTAGTAGCCATCACAGGTGCCAGCGGCTCCATTTACGCTAAATGCTTATTAGATAGTTTAAGCCAAATGTCGGACCAAATAGAAGCGGTGGGCATTGTCATGAGCGATAATGCAAAAATTGTTTGGGAGACAGAATTAGGCAATAAAGATTACAGTAAATACCCCTTTCATTTTTACCAAAAAAACGATTTTAACGCCCCCTTTGCCTCAGGCTCGGCTCAATATAATACTATGATTATTGTTCCCTGCAGTATGGGCACTTTAGGACGAATTGCAAGTGGTATAAGCGATGATTTAGTAACCAGGGCTGCTGATGTTATTTTAAAAGAAAGAAGAAAGCTCATACTAGTGGCGAGAGAAACCCCATATAACTTAATTCATATTAAAAATATGGAAACCATCACTTTAGCTGGTGGTATTATTTGTCCGGCCACGCCTAGTTTTTATAGCAAACCTCAAACCATTGAAGAAGTAGCTTATACAGTGGTGCACCGCATAATTGATTTAGCAGGGTTAAAAGCAAGTAGT
Source organism: Sediminibacterium sp. (assembly GCA_021300455.1). Taxonomy (GTDB): domain Bacteria; phylum Bacteroidota; class Bacteroidia; order Chitinophagales; family Chitinophagaceae; genus Sediminibacterium. Next base: position 3,534 of record JAJTDP010000063.1, read on the forward strand.
TACCGTTGGGGAAATAAATAAATAAATAAATAAATAAATACTTTGAGTATAAAAAAAGGCCCCCTTATTTAGGAGGCCTTTTTTATTATATTTCAAGACTTAGTCTTCTTTGGATTCTTTAGGTGCCTTGGGCGCTTTCTCTTTTTCCTTTTTTTGTAAAGTAAAAACAAGCTTACTATTTTCTTTATCTAAATCGCCTACTAAAGTATCACCTTCTTTAACACTATGGTTTAAGATTTCTTCTGCTAGAGGGTCTTCAATATATTTTTGAATAGCTCTATGCAAAGGTCTTGCTCCAAATTGAACATCATAGCCTTTGTCTGCGATAAAGCCTTTAGCTTCTTCAGATATAACTAAGTTGAATCCTAAAGTCACTAAACGACTTAAAACATTTTTCATGATAATGTCAATGATTAAGAAAATATTTTCTTTGGTCAATGAATTAAACACTACCACATCGTCTACTCTATTTAAAAATTCAGGAGAGAAAGTTCTCTTTAATGCTTTTTCAATAACAGATCTATTGTTCTCGTCGGTTTGAAGTACACGGGTAGCCGTTGCAAATCCTACTCCATCACCAAACTCTTTTAATTGACGAGCGCCAATATTAGAAGTCATGATTATTAAAGTATTTTTAAAATCTACTTTTCTACCCAAGCCATCTGTTAATATACCATCATCTAATACTTGTAATAAAATATTATAAATATCTGGATGTGCTTTTTCAATTTCATCTAAAAGAATTACGCAGTATGGCTTACGGCGAACCTTCTCGGTTAACTGACCGCCTTCTTCATAGCCTACATAACCTGGAGGTGCTCCAATTAAACGGCTTACAGAAAACTTTTCCATATACTCACTCATGTCAATTCTAATTAAAGAATCTTCTGAGTCAAATAAATTTCTAGCAAGCGCACGAGCCAACTCTGTTTTACCTACTCCAGTGGGACCTAAGAAAATAAAAGTACCAATAGGTTTTTTAGGATCCTTTAAGCCCACTCTATTTCTTTGAATGGCTTTCACCACTTTGCCTAAGGCTTCGTCTTGTCCAATCACTTCGGTCTTCATTTCTTCCGTCATCTTCTTCAGCTTAGTCGTTTCAGCTTCCACCATTCTCTTTACCGGAATGCCTGTCATCATGCTTACTACTTCAGCAATATTTTCTTCGTTAATCGGAAAACGCTTATTCTTACTATCTTCTTCCCAACTTGTTTTCGCTTTTTCTAAAGCTTCGCCTAATTTCTTTTCTGTATCTCTTAAGCTAGCCGCTTCTTCAAAGCGTTGACTTTTCACCACTCTATTTTTCTCGTTCTTAACTTCTTCAATTTGTTTTTCTAAATCAACAATATCCAAAGGCACATTGATATTTTTCAAATGCACTCTTGCCCCTACTTCATCTAATACATCAATGGCTTTATCTGGAAGTAAACGGTCGGTCATATAACGGTCGCTTAATTTCACACAAGCCTCAATGGCTTCTTGATCATAAACTACGCTATGGTAATCCTCGTATTTAGACTTGATATTATTTAAGATAGTAATAGTATCGGCTACACTAGGTGGCTCGATAATTACTTTTTGGAAACGTCTATCTAGGGCGCCATCTTTTTCGATGTGCATTCTGTATTCATCTAAAGTAGATGCACCAATACATTGTAATTCTCCACGCGCTAAGGCTGGCTTAAAGATATTAGATGCGTCTAATGATCCACTTGCTCCCCCTGCACCCACAATGGTATGTATTTCATCAATAAATAAAATAACGTCTCTGTTTTTTTCAAGCTCATTCATAATGGCCTTCATACGCTCTTCAAACTGTCCTCTGTATTTAGTACCTGCCACATGGGCAGCTAAGACTAAAGAAATTCTACAATGGCCGTCTTACCCACACCCGGCTCACCTATTAAAATGGGATTATTCTTTTTTCTTCTACTTAAAATTTGACTAACTCTTTCAATTTCTGCATCACGCCCTACTATAGGATCTAATGAATCCATTTCTGCAAGCTTGGTAATATCACGACCAAAATTATCTAGTACAGGTGTTTTTGATTTATTAGCACTAGCAGGCTTTGCTTTCGATGCAGCACCAAAGGCACCCGCACCGCCCCCTCTTTTCTCTTCATCAAATTCATCATCTCCTTCTTCAGGAAATTCTGCACTAGGTGGATTGATAGGATCAGAAGAACTAGAACCAATCATACCCAATTCAGTTCTGAATAAATCATAGTCAATGTCAAATTGATTTAAAATCTGAGTCGCTATGTTCTCTTTATTTTTTAAAATACTTAAAAGTAAATGCTCTGTTTCAACCATCGGGCTTTTAAGCGCCTTGGCTTCAAGTACTGTGACTCTAATAACTTTTTCTGCTTGCTTGGTTAATGGCAAACTATTAATGTTGGCTACATTCTTACCCGACTTATCCTTAACGGCTAATTCAATCTCTTTTCTTAGCTCAGCTAAATTAACATTCAACTGCTTCAATACCTTAATCGCAGTATTTTCTTGGTCTCTTATAAGGCCTAGCATTAAATGCTCAGCGCCTATAAAGTCATTACCTAATCTCAAAGCCTCTTCACGGCTATAAGAGATGATTTCCTTAACTTGTGTTGAAAAATTATTATCCATATATTTATTTCGAGCTGTTACAAGAATAACGAATATTTTTGACCTAAAGTATGTTAAATATTACTTGTTATTAACCTTTTATTCTTAAGTCAATATGCAATACAAAACCGAACTTAAAGAGAAATTTACTGTTCTTACCATTCTCGAGAATAGTCTTAGTTCAAATCTCGTGCCAGAATTAGCTCAAATTATAGCTAAAATTGGGGCTGAAGCCCCTAAAAACCTGGTTTTGAACCTAGGTCAAGTGGCTCGTTGGGAGTTACCGGTAATTGCCCAATTAGCAGAAGGTCAGGGCAGCTTCTATGAGAATAATACCTCATTTGTCATTTGCGGCCTGTCAGATAGCCTTCAAGACACCCTAGATCTGACCGAATATGCCGAAATTATGAATATTACCCCCACAGAATCAGAGGCTTGGGATATTGTTCAAATGGAGGAAATTGAAAGGGAATTACTAGATAGCGATGACATGGAGTTTTCGAACCAAGAATAGCCCTATTTTCTCTTAAGATTAGTTATTTTCGCCCTCATGATTACCTCGAATACCATTCAACAAATCACCAACAGAATTGACATCATTGATGTAGTGGGTGAATTTGTGAAATTGAAAAAACGAGGTACCAACTTTATAGGCAACTGCCCTTTTCACAACGAAAAATCGCCTTCTTTTACTGTCTCTCCTGCTAAAGAAATTTACAAATGTTTTGGCTGCGGAAAAAGTGGCAATACCATTACTTTTTTAATGGAGCATGAGAAGTATAGTTATGTAGAGTCTTTAAGATGGTTAGCAGCAAGGTATAATATTGAAATTGAAGAAACAGAAAGCAGCCCTGCTCAAAAATTAGCACAACAGGTAGCCGATAGTTTATATGCGATTAATAATTTCGCAATGGATTTTTTCGCAAAGCAATATTGGGAAACAGAGGCTGGTGAATCTATTGCGCAAAGCTATATGCAACATAGAGGTTTTTTAAAGCCCATTGTAGAAAAATTTAAAATTGGTTACAACCCTTCCGATAAAGATAGTTTAGCCAAGGCCTTAATTCAAAATCAATTCAATCCTGAACTTTTTGCAAAAACGGGTTTAGTGGTGGAGCGTAATGGAGAGTGGCAGGATAATTATAGAGACCGTATTATTTTTCCAATACATAATACTACTGGAAAAATTATTGGATTTGGTGCCAGACAAATTGCCAAGAACGATAAGTCTCCTAAATACATTAACTCTCCCGAGAATGATATTTATGTAAAGAGTAAAATTTTATACGGTTCTTATTTTGCAAGAACTGCTATTGATAAACAAAATGAATGTTTACTCGTAGAAGGTTATACCGATGTGGTAAGCCTACACCAAGCAGGTATTGAAAATGTGGTGGCTAGTGGAGGTACTTCTTTAACCATTGATCAGTTAAGGCTTATCAAAAAATACACGCAGAACCTAACTATTATTTATGATGGAGATGCAGCGGGTGTGAAGGCCGCCTTACGCGGATTAGATATGGCCTTGGAAGAAGGCTTAAATGTACAATTAGTGCTGATTCCAGATAAAGAAGATCCAGATAGTTATGTAAACAAAGTAGGACCAGATGCTTTTAGAGAATTTGTACAATCTGATAAAAAAGATTTTGTATTGTTTCAATTAGAAGTACAATTAAAAGAAGTGGGTGGTGATTTAAATAAGAAGAACAGCTTAGTGAATCAAATTGCAGAGACATTAAGTAAAATTAATAAACCTGAAGATTTTACCAAGCTACAAGAATATGTAAGAAAGTGCGCTTCCCTACTGCGTATTGACGAGACGGGCTTAACGCAATTAGTGAATAAGTTTAAGCGTGATAAGATAGTAAAGGAAGAAAAGAAAATGTCTTATGATGAAGCGGCTATACTAATGCCTAGCTTTCCTCAAGGACAAGAGCAGCAAGAAGACACAGACTTATTCACAGATAAAGACTTAGCCCACGAGAAAAATTTAGTAAAACTAATCATTGATTATGGTAATGAACTTACTAAAGAAAATAAATTAGTGGCGCAGTGGATATTTGATGAAATAGAAAGCTTCCCCCTAGAAAATGAGGATATGGTGTATTTGGTTGAGGCTTATAAAAAATGGTTTTATGATGGCAAGCTACCCAATGGCAAAACGCTTCAATACCATGAAGATGAAAGAGTACAAAAATGGGTAGTGAGTTTATTTGAACCCGACCATGAATTAAGTACCAGATGGAATGAGAAATTAGGTAAGCCTGAACGCGAAGAAGTAAAAGATATCATCAATGAAATTGAAATAGGCTTAATGTACTTTAAATTAAGGAAGGTGAAAAAGATGATTAGCCAAAATCAAATGGACCTAGAAACGGCAGCTGAAAAAGAACAAATACAATTACTTCAAATACATAAGCATTTAAAAGAAGTAGAGCGTGCATTAACGCAAGGTATTGGAACGGTGATTATGAAGTAAATTTTTAAAATAATTACTAAATAACAAAAGGCTCTTACTTCTCGGACGGGCTATTCTTCCCTGCTAATAATTTTTCTAAAGTTGATTCCAAACGCTTTTGTTTAGTTTCTTCTTTCTTAGCACCTTGAATCCAACTTAAATATTCTTTTTGATTTAGTATTGATAAAGAAACAAAGAATTCTCTAGCTTCTTCATGTGCACCGAATAATTTATCTAATTCTATAGGAAGGGCAATTAATCTTTTTTCAAAATCGTCCACTTTAATATTGGCAGACTTGAACTCAACAAAGGTTCTGTTTCTATTAGGTATTTGATCTAATTTCTTAAAACGCATTGCAGTCCAAACATGGTCTAAAGTAACTTGTCTTACTGCCTCGTAATCATTCTTTGATAAAATTTCCCAACTAGCGTCTCTGTTTAAATCAGATACTATTTTAGAAGTAGTCTTAGGATAAGCAATCCATAATTTACTCTCTGGATGTAAGGCTGGAAATACCTCTTTTAGGATATTATTCAATTGTAATTGATTAATAGCGAAAATAAGCGCAAA